>CAYXJM010000004.1:8445-29755 GCA_964465455.1 uncultured Klebsiella sp. | reverse complement strand
CAGCGCTCCCTCGAGCCCGACGTACGGCTCCAGCGCCTCGAACACGAAAACCTGCAGCTGAACGAGACGATCCGCGCGCTCCGCGAGAGCCGGTCGTGGCGCATCACCGCGCCGTTGCGCCGGCTCGGCCAGGCGGTCTCCGGCTTCGCGCGACCCGCGGGTGTGCGGGCCGCGGTCTCCGATTCGGTGCGCTTTGCCTACCGCCTGCTGCCGGTGCCCGGCGGGTTGAAGCGCGGCGGCAAGGCCCTCCTGTTCCGCAGCTTCCCGCGCCTGTTCTCCGGCACGGTGGCCTACCGCGACTGGCAGGTCTTCGAGTCCAGGCGCAGCAGGGAGCAGCAGTTCAAGCGCATGGTGTACGTCCCGCCCGCGCCTGCGGCCGACGGCGCCGACGCGGCGCTTCCCGTCGCGAGCGTCGCGCAGGCGCTGCCGGTCGCCGACGGGCGCTGGGAGTGGAGCGACTACGACGCGGTGCGCGAGCGCATCGCACAGGCCGGGCGCGGAGCGCTCGTCAACTTCTCCCCGAAGCGGCCGCGCATCCTCGACCTGCGCGAAGACCAGCTCGAGCCGGCCATCCGGTCGCTGGCGTTCGCCGGGTCGGACGCGCCCTGCGTGTCGATCCTCGTGCCGGCCTGGAACAACCTGAAGTACACGGTCGAGTGCCTCAGCGCGATCGCGGGCGCCGCGATCCGGGTCGAGCACGAGGTGATCGTGGCCGACGACGCCTCGAGCGACGGCAGCGCCGCGCGCCTCGCGGGCGTGCCCAACCTGCGCGTCCTCGAGGCGAGCGAGAACGTGCATTTCCTGCGCAACGTGAACCGGGCGCTGCCGGCGGTGCGCGGCCGCTACCTGCTGCTCCTCAACAACGACGTGCAGCTGATGCCCGGCGCGGTGGACGCCATGGTGGCGGCGATCACGAGCCGGCCCGGCGTCGGCGCGGTCGGGCCCAAGCTGGTCTATCCCTCCGGCCACCTGCAGGAGGCCGGCTGCGCGTTCCGGCCCGACTGCACCAGCGAGATGATCGGCCTCGGCCAGGATCCCGATGCGCCGGAGTACAACTATCCCCGCGAGGTCGAGTACTGCTCGGGGGCCTGCCTGCTGGTCGACACCGCGGCGTTCCGGCGCCTCGGCGGATTCGACACCTCCTTCGCGCCCGCCTATTGCGAGGACAGCGACCTGTGCCTGCGCCTGCGCGCCGAGGGCCTGCGCGTCCTGTACTGCCCCGAGGCGGTCGCGGTGCACCACCTCTCGAAGACCACCGCGGCCGTGCAGCAGGAAGACAAGCTCGCGCTGGTGGCGCGCAACCTCGATCGCTTCGCGCAGAAATGGCAGCAGGAAGTGGCCGAGTCGGGCCGCGTGCGCACGATCGCGTTCTACCTGCCGCAGTTCCACCCGATACCGGAGAACGACCGCTGGTGGGGCAGGGGCTTCACGGAGTGGCGCAACGTCGGCAAGGCGCGGCCGAATTTCGTCGGGCACTACCAGCCGCGCGTTCCCGCCGATCTCGGCTACTACGACCTGCGCGTGCCGGAAGTCATGGACGCGCAGGCCGAGCTCGCGCGCCGCTACGGCATCCACGGCTTCTGCTACTACTACTACTGGTTCGCGGGACGGCGGCTGCTCGAGGCGCCGCTGGAGCGCATGCTCGCGACCGGACGCCCGGACCTGCCGTTCTGCCTGTGCTGGGCCAACGAGAACTGGACCCGGCGCTGGGACGGCAAGGACGCCGAGATCCTCATGGCGCAGGCGCATTCCGATGAGGACGACGTCGCGGTGATCCGGGACCTGATCCGCTTCCTGCGCCATCCGAACTACATCCGGGTGAACGGCAGGCCGCTGCTGGTGGTGTACCGCGTGACGGCCTTCCCGGACTTCGCGCGGACGGCGTCGACGTGGCGGCGGATCTGCCGGGAAGAGGGCGTGGGCGAAGTCTATCTCGCGCTGGTGGAGTCCTTCGAGATGGTCTTCGACGAGGTCGACCCGGCGCGCTTCGGCTGCGACGCGGCGGTCGAGTTCCCGCCCCATGGCCTCGCGGAGCAGCGCCCGCCGAGCGGCGGCGTGACGAACCCGCGCTTCGACGGCACGGTGGCGGACTACCGCGATCTCGCGGTCGCGTACTGTTCGCGCCCGAGCGCGCCGTACGTGCGCTTTCGCGGCGTGATCCCGGGGTGGGACAACACGGCGCGGCGGCAGGACCACAGCTGGTGCTTCGAGAACGCGACACCGGGGGCCTTCGAGGCCTGGATGGAACACGCGGTCGCCGGGACCCGGCGCGCGCGGGTCGGCGACGAGCGCCTCGTGTTCGTGAACGCGTGGAACGAGTGGGCGGAGGGCGCCTACCTCGAACCCGACACCCGCTTCGGCCACACCTTCCTCGAAGCCGTACGCAACGCGCAGGACGCCGACGTGCTGAAGCGGCGCGGCAGTTACGCGCTGGAATGACGCACCGATGAATCCGCCGACCATGAACGACGCAATCGCGCTGGTGGGACACCCTTACGCGCCGATCGGCCGCGGCGAGGACGTGCGCTGCACGTTCCGTGCGCTGCGCAGCGCCGGCGTCACGCCGGCACTGCTCGACATCTACGGCCTGAACGAGCCGGAGCCCGAGCTCAGCGAGGAACTGGGCCCGTGGCTGGACACGACGGGCCGTCGCATCAACGTGTTCCACGTCAACGGCGACGAGATCGAGCAGGCGCTGGCCACCCTCGACGGCCGGCTGCCGGCCGCCTACAACATCGTCTACCCCGCGTGGGAGCTCGCGCGCTACCCGCGGGAGTGGGCGCGGCAGCTCGAGCGCTTCGACGAGGTGTGGGCGCCCTCGCGCTTCATCGAGGCCGCGCTGCGCACCGCGGTGTCCCGCCCGGTCGTGTACATGCCGCTGGCGTCCGAGGTGATGCTGTCCGGTTTCCTCGGGCGGCGCTGGTTCGGGATACCGGAGTCCGAGTACGCCTTCCTGTTCTTCTTCGACGTGCGCTCCTACGCCACGCGCAAGAACCCGGACGGCGTGGTCGCCGCCTTTCGCCAGCTGCTGGCGCTGCGTCCCGCGGCGCCCGCGGTGCTGGTGCTGAAGGTGAACGGCGCGGAGCTCGCGCCGCAGGCGATGGAGGAACTGCGCCAGCGGATCGCGGACCTCGGCGACCGGGTGGTGCTGATCGAAGGCACGCTGAGCGACAACGCGGTGAAGAACCTCGTGCGCTGCTGCGACTGCTTCGTCTCGCTGCACCGCTCCGAGGGCTTCGGCCGGGGGCTGATCGAGGCCATGTACCTCGGCAAGCCGGTGATCGGCACGGCCTGGTCGGGCAACACCGATTTCATGGACCGGGACAATTCGCTGCCCGTGGATTTCCGCCTGCAGCCGCTCGCGGAAGGCGACTATCCGCACTGGCAGGGGCAGGCGTGGGCCGACCCCGACATCGGGCAGGCGGCACGCATGATGGCCGCCCTGGTCGACGATCCGCAGTCCGGGCGCGAGCTGGGGCGCAAGGCCGCCGTCGCCGTGCGGCGCGGGTTCTCGTACCGCGCGGCCGGCGTGCGCTACCTCGACCGCCTGCGCGCCATCGGCCGCGAGACGGCTGGCGTGGCGGCAAGCCAGACGCAGCCATCCAGGCCGGGACAGGCGCCCGCGGCCGCGGCCTGCGGCGCCTCGATCCGGCACTCGGCGTGATCCGCTGACGATGGCGCAGGCCAGCGTTTCCCGCCGCGCATGAGCGACGCCACCGTGCGCAGGCTGATCGTCGTGCTCGGCGTGCACCGCAGCGGCACGAGCGCCATCGCGCGCGCGCTGCCCGCGCTGGGCGCGGACCTCGGCACCAGGCTGATGCCCCCCGCCGAAGCCGACAACCCCACCGGTTTCTGGGAAGACCTCGACATCTACGACCTCAACCGCGAGATGCTCGCGGCGCTGGCGAGCGACTGGCACGGCGTGCGGGCGATCTCGGAGGCCGACTGCGCGACGCTGCGGCAGGCCGGCTTCCACCCGCGCGCCGACGCGATCCTGCGCGAGCGCACGGCCGGCACCGGGCTGTTCGCCTTCAAGGACCCGCGCGTCGCGCGCCTGCTGCCGTTCTGGCAGCAGGTGTTCGCGGAGGGCGGCTACGAGGTCGCCTACGTCGTCGCGCTGCGCAACCCGCTGAGCGTCGCGCAGTCGCTGCGCCGGCGCAACGGCTTCGACGAGCGCAAGGGCTACCTGCTGTGGCTCGACACGATGCTCACGGTGCTCGCCGGCGTGCGCGCGGAGCGCTTCGTCGTGGTCGACTACGACCGCCTCGTGCGCGCGCCGCTCGCCGAGCTCGAGCGCATCGCCGCCGCGCTCGGCTTGGCGCTCGACGCGGCGCGCGCGGCCGGGTACGCGGCGGAATTCCTCGACGCGGGACTGCGCCACCACGTGCACGACGGCACCGAGCTCGCGCGCGACGAGGCCTGTCCGCCGCTGGTGCCGGAAGTGTTCGCCGCGCTCGAACGGCTGGCCGGGGAGCCGAACGCCGCCCCGCTGGCGCCTGCGCTCGCGCGCTCGCTGGAGGCGTGGCTCGCCGACTGGCGCCGCGACGGGGTCGCGCGCGAGCTGATCGACCGGCTGTCGTTCGAGCTCGACGCGCAGCGTTGCGCCGGTCGGGAGCTCGCGGACGAACTCGCGGCGCAGCAGGCGGCGGGCGCCGAGCTCCGCAGCGCCGTGGCGCGGCTCGACGCGGAGCTCGATGCCTCGCGCCAGTCCGCCGAGCGCGTGGCCGCGGCCTATCGCGAGGCGGTCGCGTCGCTGTCGGAGCTGAAGGTGCGGCTGAACGCGCGCGAGACGCGCGTCGGCGAGCTCACGGACGAGGTGTCACGGCTGGATGCCGAGCTGCGTGCCGAGCGCGAGACCGTGCAGCGCATGCTGGCGTCCACGTCGTGGCGCATCACGCGCCCGGTGCGCGCGGCGAGCCGCATGCTGGGCGCGGCGCGCCGCGACCCCTGGCACCTCGTGCGCCGCGCCTACCACGGCCTGCCGGTCGGGCAGGCGCAGCGCGAGACGCTGAAGTCCTTCGCGTACGCGGGGTTCCCGCGCCTGTTCCGTTCGCTGCCGTCGTACCGCATCTGGGAGACCCAGCGGCGCCTGCTGGCGAGCCTCGCCGTGCCCTCCGGCGTCCCGGGCTACGGCGCCTTCGCCGGACCGCTTCCCGACACGCTGAGCCTGCCGGTCTCGGAGCGGCCCGTGGTCTCCGTGGTCATTCCCGTGCACGGCCAGATCGGCTTCACGCGGCGCTGCCTCGCGTCGATCGCGCGGCATCCGCCGCTGCTGCCCTTCGAGGTGATCGTGATCGACGACCAGTCCCCGGACGACAGCGCCGCGGTGCTGCGCGGCGTCGCCGGCCTCAGGCTGCTGCACAATGCCGCGAACCTCGGCTTCATCCGCTCCTGCAACCGCGCCGCGGCCGAGGCGCGCGGCGAGTTCCTGTGTTTCCTGAACAACGACACCGAGGTCACCGCGGGGTGGCTGGACGAACTGCACGGCACGTTCGCGCGTTTCCCCGCCGCCGGCATCGCGGGCTCGAAGCTCCTCTACCCGGACGGGACGCTGCAGGAGGCGGGCTGCATCCTGTGGCGCGACGCCAGCGTGCTGAACTACGGCCGCGGCGGCGATCCCGCCGACCCGCGCTTCAATTACGCGCGCGCCGTCGACTACTGCTCCGGCGCCTCGCTGATGATCCCGAGCGAGCTGTTCCGGCGCCTCGGCGGCTTCGACGAGGCCTACGCGCCGGCCTACGCCGAGGATGCCGACCTCGCGCTGAAGGTGCGCGCCGAGGGACGCGAGGTGATCTACCAGCCCCTGTCCGTCGTGGTGCACCACGAGGGGGTCACGTCGGGCACGGACACCGCGTCGGGCGTCAAGCGCTACCAGCGCGTGAACCTGCAGAAGCTCCGCGAGCGCTGGCACGCGGCGCTCGCGGACCGGCCGCCGCCCGGGACGGAGCTCGCGCGCGCGGCGGAGCGCGGCATCACCGGGCGCGTGCTCGTGCTCGACCACTGCACGCCCACCCCGGACCGGGACGCGGGTTCGCTGGTCACGCTGAACCTGATGCTGCTGCTGCGCCAGGCCGGCCTGCAGGTCAGCTTCGCGCCCGAGGACAACTTCCTGTTCCTGCCCGATTACACGCCCGCGATGCAGCGCGCCGGCATCGAGACGCTCTACGCGCCGTACGTGCGCTCGGTGCGCGAGCACCTGGCGCAGCACGGCGAGCGCTACGACCTGGTGCTCGTGATCCGGCCCGGCGTCGCGGAGCGGCACCTGCGCGAGCTGCGCCGGCGCTGCGCCCGCGCGCGGATCCTCTACCTGGCCGCGGACCTCCACTTCCTGCGGCTGCAGCGCGAATGCGAGCTCGCGGGGGCGGCGGCGACGGGCGACGCCGCCGCGGAGATGCAGCGCAAGGAGCTCGCGATCATGCGCGCGGTCGACGCGGTGATCGTGCACAGCCTCGCCGAGCGCGAGCTGCTGGCCGGGGAGCACGGCCTGGAGGCGGTCCACGTGTTCCGCTGGGCGATGCCGGTGCCCGGCACCGCGAGCGGCTTCGCGGCGCGGCGCGACATCGCCTTCGTGGGCGGCTACCGGCACGGTCCGAACGTCGACGCCGTGCAGTACTTCGTCGACGCGGTTTTCCCGCTGGTCCGCGCGCGCCTGCCCGGCGTGCGCTTCCTCGCCATCGGCAGCGATCCGCCGCAGGCGCTGCGCGACCTGGCCTCGGAGTCGGTCGTCGTGACGGGCTACGTCGAGGACCTCGCGCCGCTGCTCGACGGCGTGCGCGTCGCCGTGGCGCCGCTGCGTTTCGGGGCCGGGATCAAGGGCAAGATCGCGACCACGCTGGGCGCGGGCCTGCCGTGCGTGGCCTCCTCGATCGCGGTGGAAGGCATGGGCCTCGCGGACGGCGACGAGGTGCTCGTCGCGGACGATCCCGCGGATTTCGCCGAGCGGGTCGCGGCGCTCTACGGCGACGAGGCGCTGTGGGAGCGGCTCTCCGGCAACGGGCTGGCGTTCGCGCGGCGCAACTACGGCGTCGCGGCGGCCGAGGACTCGCTGCGGCGCATCCTCGATTCCGTGGGGTTCGCGCTGCCGCCGGGGCCGTTCGCGCGCGAGCTGTTCTCCCCGATGGCGAAGCCGCCGGCGCCCGCCGGGGCCGTGCCGCGGCCGCACGTGCTGGTGCCCGCCGCCGTGCTGCGCGACGAGGCGGACTTCGGCAGCGCCCTGCCGGGGGCCTTCCTGCAGACGCCGGACCCGGCCCCGGACGGCGGCGGCGCCGAGGAGTTCACCGTCGAGGGCTATTGCGTGCCGTGCGGGCGCATCGTGCCGTTCATGGTCGACATGCGCTCCGGCGGCCGCTGCGAGGACGGGCGCTGGATTCCCAACTGGCGCGAGAGCCTGCACTGCCCGCAGTGCGGCATGAACAACCGCCAGCGGCTGATGGCCTCGCTGGCCGTGCAGGCGCTGGCCGGCGCACCGGCCGGCGCCGAGGTGTACCTGATGGAGCAGGTGACGCCGATCTACGCGTGGATGAAGGCCCGCTTTCCGCAGCACGTGGTCACCGGCAGCGAGTACCTGGGCGAGGGCCGCCGCGGCGGCGCGGTGGTCAGGGGGCTGCGGCACGAGAACGCGATGGCGCTCAGCTTCGCGGACGCCTCGCTCGACCTCGTCGTCAGCAACGACGTGTTCGAGCACGTGCCCGATCCGTGGGCGGCCCTCGGCGAGTGCGCGCGCGTGCTGCGCCCCGGCGCCGCGCTGCTGTTCACGGTTCCGTTCGACGCGGGCAGCGCGTCGAGCGTGCCGCGCGCGCGCGCCGGCAAGGACGGGGTCGAGCACCTGCTGCCCCCGGTCTACCACGGCAACCCGGTGTCCAGCGAGGGTTCGCTGGTGTTCACGGACTTCGGCCGCGACCTCGTCGCGCGCCTGCGCGCGTGCGGCTTCGCCACCGCGCAGGCGGAGCTTTACGCGGACGCGGAGCTCGGCCACGCCGGCGGCGCGCAGATCGTCTTCCGCGCGCTGAAGGGCGTGGGCAGCGCCGCGGTCGACAGGGACATTGGCGGCGATTACGCTAGCACGCAGCCCGAACCGCGCGAGGAGCGCACCACCGATGACGCCTGAGCCCGCCGTCCACCCGCTGCAGTGCAGCCGCGACCTGCTCGCGCAGCCGGACGCGCTGCGCGCACGCTTCGCGCAGGAAGGCTACGTGTTCCTGCGCGGCGTGCTGCCGGTCGACACGCTGCTGGCGCTGCGGCGCGAGATCACCGCGATCTGTGCCCGCCACGGCTGGATTCGCGGGGGCGAGGCGACGATGGACGCCATCGCGGTGGTGCCGCCGTGCAACGAGGGCGAGGAGCGTTACTTCGCGGTCTACGACGAGGTGCAGAAGCTCGAGTCGCTGCACGCGCTCGCGCACGAACCGGCGCTGCTCGGGCCGATGCGCGCGCTGCTCGGCGAGTCGGCCTTTCCGCACCCGCTCGGCATCGTGCGCCTGATGTTTCCCGACAACGCCGAGTGCACCACGCCGCCGCACCAGGACTTCCCGAACAACCAGGGCACGCCGGACCTCTACGCGAGCTGGATCCCCCTCGGCGATTGCCCGCTCGAGCTCGGCGGCGTGGCCATACTCGAGCGCTCGCACACCGCGGGCCTGCTGCCGCTCGCCTACTCGCTCGGCGCGGGGACGCGCCAGGCGGTGCTCGACGAGCCGCTCGCGAGCCGGCGCTGGCTCGCCTCGGACTATCGCGCCGGCGACGTGCTGGTGTTCCACAGCATGACGGTGCACCGCGCGCTGCTGAACCGCACGACCGACCGCATGCGCCTGTCCTGCGACTTCCGCTACCAGCGCCAGGGCGAGGCGCTGGTGGCGCGCAGCCTGCAGCCGCACTTCGGCCGCCTCGGCTGGGAGGAGATCTACCGCGGCTGGCACTCGACGCGCCTGCAGTACTACTGGAAGGGACTCGACTACCGCGTCGTCGACTGGGACGAGAGCTACCATCGCCTGCCGGACGACCACCTGAAGGACGCGATCCGCCTCAAGCGCGAGTACGACCGGCGCCGCTTCGGCGCGAGCGCCGGCGTCTGAGCCGCCCCAGCGCGCGCCGCCGGCAGGAACCCCGCCGCTCCAGATGCCCGACACCTCGCTCCGTTACGTGATCACCGGCGGCGCCGGGCTGGTCGGCCAGAACCTCGTGGTGCGGCTGCGCGAGGCGGGCTGCGCGCACGTCTGCGTGATCGATCGCCACGCGCACAACCTCGCGATCCTGCGCGAGCTGCACCCGGGCGTGGAGACGCACTGCAGCGACATGCTGCAGCCCGGTCCCTGGCAGCAGGCGGTGCGCGCGGCCGACGTGCTGGTGCTGCTGCACGCGCAGATCGGCGGCATCGAGGCCGCGGAGTTCGTGCGCAACAACGTCGAGGCCACGCGCGCGGTGCTCGGCGAACTGGCGCACAACCGCGCCTGCTACGTGCTGCACGTGAGCTCCTCGGTGGTCAATTCCCGCGCCGACGACGAGTACGTGCGCACCAAGCGGCTGCAGGAGGAACTGGTGCGCGCAGTACCCAACCCGTGGTGCGTGCTGCGCCCGACGCTGATGTTCGGCTGGTTCGACCGCAAGCACTTCGGCTGGCTGTCGCGCTTCATGCGGCGTTCGCCGCTGTTCCCGGTGCCGGGCCACGGCGAGTACCTGCGCCAGCCGCTGTTCGCGGGCGATTTCTGCCGGATCATCCTGCGCTGCATCGAGCGCCGGCCGGCCGGCGAGTGCTTCGACATCTCGGGCAAGGAGAAGCTGCCCTACATCCGGCTGGTGCGCATGATCCGCGCCGCCGTCGGCAGCCGCACGCTGGTGCTCCGCATACCGTACGGGCTGTTCGCCGCGCTGCTGCGCACCTACGCCTGCTTCGATCGCGATCCGCCCTTCACCGTGAAGCAGCTGGAGGCGCTGGTGATCGACGAGACGTTCCCCGACACCGACTGGGAAACCGTCTTCGACGTGCGTGCGACACCGCTCGCGGAGGCGCTCGCGATCACGTTCCGCCACCCGGTCTACAGCGCCGTGGCGCTGCGCTTCTGAATGGCCAGCGTCGCGGTGATCGGGGCGGGCCCGATGGGGCTCGCGGCGGCCTGGGAGCTGTGCAAGGCCGGGCACGCCGTCACGGTCTACGAGGCCGACAAGGTCGTGGGCGGCATGTCGGCGTCCTTCGACTTCGAGGGCGAGCGCATCGAGCGCTTCTACCACTTCATCTGCACCGGCGACGCGGCCTATTTCGCGCTGCTCGAGGAGCTCGGCATCGCCGATCGCCTGCGCTGGCGCGCCACGCGCATGGGCTATTACCACGCCGGGCGCGTGCACGCGTGGGGCGACCCGCTGGCGCTGTTGCGCTTCCCGGGCATCGGGCTGCTCGCGAAGATCCGCTACGGCCTGCTCGCCTTCACCGCGACGAAACGGCGCAACTGGCGCCGGCTGGAGCACGTCGACGCGGTGAGCTGGCTCACGCGCTGGCTGGGACCTGCGTGCTACGACGTGCTGTGGCGGCGGCTGTTCGAGCTCAAGTTCCACCACTTCACGCCGAACCTCTCGGCGGCGTGGATCTGGGCGCGCATGCGCCGCACCGGTACCTCGCGGCGCAACCTGATGGAGGAGCGGCTCGGCTACCTCGAGGGCGGCAGCGAGACCTTCCTCGAGGCGATCGTCGCGGCGATCCGCGGCGCCGGCGGCAGCGTGCTGACGGCGCAGCGCGTCGACGAGGTGCTGGTCGAGGCCGGCGCGGTGCGCGGCGTGCGCGTCGGCGACCGGGAGCACGCGCACGATGCCGTCATCAGCACCGTGCCGCTGCCCTTCGTGCCGGACATGATTCCGGCGCTCGCGCCGGAGACGCTCGCGCGCTACCGCGCCATCGACAACATCGCGGTGGTCTGCGTGCTGGCGAAGCTCGCCGTGCCCTACAGCGACTGCTTCTGGCTGAACATCAGCGACCCGGAGATCACGTTCCCGGGCGTGATCGAGTACTCGAACCTGTGCCCGCGCCGCGCGCACGTGCTGTACGTGCCGTTCTACCTGCCCGGCGAGCACGAGGACTACGCGCGCCCGGACAGCTGGTTCATCGAAGAGACCCGGCGCCAGCTGCTGCGGATGAACCCGCGCCTGCGCGAGACCGACATCCTCGCGCTGCGCGCCGGCCGCTACCGCTACGCCCAGCCGATCTGCCCGCCCGGCTTCCTCGAGCGGCTGCCGCCGGTCGATCCCGGCGTGCGCGGCCTGCTGGTGGCCGACACCTCGCACTGCTACCCGGAGGACCGCTCGATACACGAGAGCGTGAAACTGGGCGCGGGGCTCGCGCGGGCCCTGCGGTGGTGAGGCACGCCGAGCTGCCGCGCTTCCTGGTCACGGGCGGCATCGCCGCGGCGGCCAACTTCGGCAGCCGCCTGCTGTTCAGCCTCGTCATGGCCTTCGAGTACGCGGTGGTCTGCGCCTTCTTCGTCGGCCTGGCCACCGGCTTCGTGCTGGCGCGGCGCTACGTGTTCGCGGCCTCCGCGCGCGGCCTCGGCAGCGAGATAATGCGCTACGTCGCGGTCAACCTCGTGGCGCTGCTGCAAACCTGGGCGCTCAGCGTGTATCTTGCGCGCGTGCTGGCGCCGCACACGGGAGTCGGCGTGGCGGAGTCGCTGGCGCACGCCGCGGGGATCGTGCTGCCGGTGGCGAGCAGCTATCTTGGACACAAGTACTTCACTTTCGGGACGGCTTCACGGTGACAGCGCGCGGGACGGCAGCGCAAGCGAGACGGAGGGCCGCGTGGCCGACGCACTGAGCGAGCAGTACCGGCGCCGCTTCGCCGCGACGCGCGACTACCGCGACGCGGTGTGGCGGCTGCTGGTCGAGCGCTGCTTCCAGCGCTGGGTCGGCCCCGGGGAGCGCGTGCTCGACCTCGGCTGCGGCTGGGGCGAGTTCAGCCGCCACATCCGCGCCGGCAGCCGCTTCGCGATGGACCTGAATCCCGACGCCGCCGCGCTGCTCGACCCCGGCGTGCACTTCCTGCGGCAGGACTGCGCGGCGCCGTGGCCGCTCGCGGCGGCCTCGCTCGACGTGGTCTTCTCGAGCAACTTCCTCGAGCACCTCCCCGACAAGGCCGCGGTGGCGGCGACGCTCGGCGAGGCGCGCCGCTGCCTCGCGCCGGGCGGGCGCATCGTGCTGGTGGGGCCGAACCTGCGCTACACCGGCGGCGCCTACTGGGATTTCTGGGACCACCACGTGCCGCTCACCGAGCGCTCGCTGGCGGAACTGCTGACGCTCTGCGGGTTCCGCATCGAGCAGGCGCTGCCGCGCTTCCTGCCGTACACGATGTCGCAGGGGCGCAACCCGCCGCTCGCGCTGGTCGCGCTCTACCTGCGGCTGCCGTGGCTGTGGCCGCTCCTCGGCAAGCAGTTCCTCGTGGTCGGGCGCGTCGATGCCGCGGCCGGGGCGGCGCCGGCATGAGCGCGCGCTTGCCACCGGCGCTGCGCCTGCTGCGCCCGCACCAGTGGAGCAAGAACCTGCTGGTGTTCGTCGGTCCGGTGCTGGGCCACCAGCTCGGCGATCCGCGGCTGGCCGGCCTCGCGGCGCTGTGCTTCGCCGCCTTCTGCCTCGCCGCGTCCGCCGGCTACGTCGTGAACGACCTCGCGGACCTGCGCGACGACCGCGCCCATCCGCAGAAGCGCCGGCGCCCGCTGGCCGCGGGCGAAGTGCCCCCCGCCACGGCGGCGCTGCTGGCCGCGGCGCTGCTGGCCGCGGGGCTCGGCTGCGCCGCGCTGGTATCGCGCGCGGTGCTGCTCTGCGTCGGCGGCTACGTGCTCGCGACGCTGGCCTACACCTTCTGGGTGAAGCGCAAGCTCGCGCTCGACATCGTCTTCCTCGCGGGGCTCTACACCACGCGCATCATCGCCGGGGCGCTGGTCACGGGGCTGGCGCCGAGCTTCTGGCTGCTGGCGTTCTCGATGTTCGTGTTCCTGAGCCTCGCCTCGCTGAAGCGCTCGATAGAGATCGCGACGCGCGACGGCGAGACGCTCGCGAACTACTCGGCGCGGGCCTACCGCGACGGCGACCGCGCGACGATCGCGATGCTCGGCATCGGCAGCGGGCTGATCGCGGTGCTGGTGCTCGCGTTCTACATCAACAGCCGCGAAGTCACGGCGCTCTACACGCACCCCGACGTGCTGTGGCTGGTCTGTCCGCTGTTCCTGTACTGGGTGGTGCGCATCTGGCTGCTGGCCGGCCGCGACCAGGTGCACGACGACCCGATCGTGTTCGCGCTGAAGGACCGCACCAGCTACGTGCTGCTCGCGCTGGTCGCGCTGATCGCGGCGGTGGCGACATGAGCGTCCCGCGCGGCGGCGGCTGGGGCAACCTGCCCGGCGCGGAGCCGGCGCGCACGCTCGCGCGCGACTGGCGTTTCGAGCCCTTGCCTGCCGGCGGGCCGCTGCTCGCCGTCGGGATGCAGCGCAGCTACGGCGACGTCTGCGCCAACGGCGGCGGCACCGTGCTGTCGACGCACTGGCTCGACCGGCTGGTCGCCTTCGACGCCGCGACGGGCAGGCTCGAGTGCGAGGCCGGCGTCACGCTCGGCGAGATCCTGCGCGTGGTGCTCGCGCACGGCTGGTACCTGCCGGTGGTGCCCGGCACGCGCTTCGTCACGCTGGGCGGCGCGGTCGCCAACGACGTCCACGGCAAGAACCACGGGCGCGCGGGCAGCTTCGGCTGCCACGTGCTGGAGCTCGAGCTGCTGCGTTCCGACCGCGGGCGCCTGCGCTGCAGCGAGAGCGAGAACGCGGAGCTGTTCCGCGCCACCATCGGCGGGCTCGGCCTCACCGGCCTGATCACGCGCGTGGCGCTGCAGCTGCGCCGCGTGCCGGGTGCGGGCATGGAGGTGCAGGAACTGCGCTTCGCCTCGCTCGCGCAGCTGACGGCGCTGATCGGCGAGTCGGCGGGCTGGGAATACAGCGTCGCCTGGGTCGACGGGTCGCGCCTCGCGCGCGGCGTGAGCGGCGTGCTTTCGCGCGCCGAGCACGCCGAGGGCCCGGCGGCGGAGCCGCGCGCCGGCATCGGCGTGCCCTTCGTGCCGCCGCTCGGCCTGGTGAACGACGTCACCGCGTGGGGTTTCTCGCGGCTCTACGCGCTGACGCGGCGCGAGGGCGCGCGGCGGCTCGACCACGCGGCCTATTTCTTCCCGCTCGACGGCGTGCGGCACTGGAACCGCCTGTACGGGCCGCGCGGCTTCCACCAGTACCAGTGCGTGCTGGCGCCGGAGGGCGTCGCGCCGGTGCTGGCGGCGGTGCACGCACTGGGGCCGGTGTCGCCGCTGATCGTGCTGAAGGATTTCGGCGCGCGGCGCTCGCCGGGACTGCTGTCCTTCCCGCGGCCCGGCATCACGCTGGCGATGGACTTCGCCGGCGGCGACCGCAGGCTGCCGGCGCTGTTCGCGCGCCTCGACGCCATCGTGCGCGAGCACGGCGGCGCGCTGTACCCGGCCAAGGACGCGCGCATGGACCGGGCGATGTTCGCCGCCTCGTTCCCGGCGCTGGAACGCTTCGCCGCGAGCGTCGATCCGCGGTTCTCCTCGTCGTTCTGGAGGCGCGTGCAATGACGGACCGGGTGGCCGTGATCTTCGGCGCGTATTCGGGGATCGCGACCGCGATCGCGCGCGAGCTCGCGGCGCGCCGCTACGCGCTGGTGCTGGTGGCGCGCGACGCGGCGCGGCTCGCGGCGGCTGCCGACGACCTGCGCGCGCGCGGCGCCGCGGTGCTGCGCACGGACTGCGTCGACCTGCTCGACTACGCGGCGATCGACGCGCTGTTCCACGCGCTCGCGCGCGACGGGATCCGCGCCGACGTGGTGCTGGTGGCACAGGGCGTGATGAGCGAGAACGAGGCCTGCCGGCAGGACGCGGGCGTGTTCCGGCGCATGGTCGACCTCAACTTCTGCAGCGCGGCCTGGTGCGCCGAGCGCGCGATCGCGCTGTTCGAGCCCGCGGCCGGCGGCGAGCTGATCGTGATCTCCTCGGTGGCCGGCGACCGCGGCCGGCCGAAGAACTACTTCTACGGCGCGACCAAGGCCGGTCTCGACGCCTTCGTCGAGGGGCTGCGCCTCGCGCAGGCGGGCACGCGCGTCAACGTCATGAACCTGAGACCCGGTCCCGTCGACACGCCGATGAGCGCGCACCTGCCGAAGGGCGCGTTGTGGGCGGCGCCGGAGGCGGTGGCGCGGGTGGCGTGCGCCGCGATCGGCAAGCGCCGGCATCGCGTCTACGCGCCGCGCTACTGGCGCCTCGTGATGTGGGCCGTGCGCCTGATGCCGGGCCCGCTGCTCGCGCGGCTGGGGATCTGAGCGCGTGGCCGGCGACGCGGTGCAGGCGCCCGCGGCGGCCGCGGGCGCGCCCTCGCCGTGGCTCGCCGGCGCCCTCGCGCTCGGCGCGCTGGCGGTGTTCGCGCGCTTCGTCGCGGCGCGCGCGCTCGACGTGCCGTTTCACGACGACGTGCTCGACGTGCTCGGTTTCCTGCTCGGCTTCGAGGACGCGGCCTCGCCCGGCGAGCGGCTGCACGCGCTGCTCGCGCAGTACAACGACCATCGCACCACGGCCGCGCGCGTCGTCTACCTGCTCGCGCGCGCCGTCGAGGGCGAGATCGACTTCCGCACGCTGACCTTCGTCGCCAACGCGGCGATCCCGCTGCTCGCGCTGGGCTGCGCGCTCGCGCTGCCGCGCGGCTGGCGCGCGTTCGCGTTCGCGCTCGGCTGCCTGGTCTGCTGCCACCCGCGCGGCACGGGCTTCCTGTTCTGGCCCATGTCCGGCCTCGCCTTCAACGGGGTGATCCTGTGGGGGCTCGCCTGCCTGCTGCTGCTCGCGCGGCCCGGTGCGGCGTGCTTCGCGCTGGCCGCGGCGATGGCGACGGCCGCGATGCTGAGCCTCGCCTCGGGCCAGTTCGCGTGGATCGCCGGCCTCGGCCTGCTGGCCGTGGCGTGGCGCCGCGGCGAGGCGGGCGCGGGCAGGCGGCTGGCGGCGTGGGCGGTGCTCTCCTGCGTCGCGGTGCTGCTGTTCCACGCCGGCTTCGCGAATCCGAATCCGTTTTCGCGCGTGATCGCCTTCGCGCTCGCGACACCGCTGCACCACGCGCACTACGTGCTCGTGCTGCTGGGCTCGGCGCCGGCCTTCGGTTCGGTCGCCGCAGCGACCGCGCTCGGGGCCGCGGCGCTGCTCGGCCTCGCGGCGCTCACGCCGGGCGAACTGCGCCGCGGGCGCCCCGTGCTCGTGTGCTTCGCGTGGTACCTGGTGCTCAGCGTCGTGGCGCTGGCGCTCGGGCGCGCGCCGTACTCGCAGGTCGACTACGCGCTGGATGCGCGCTACGGCGTGTTCTCGATGAGCCTCGCGCTCGTGCTGGCGCTGCTCGCGCTGCAACGCCTCGGCCGGCGCCGGCGGCAGGCCGCCCTCGCGCTGCTCGCACTCGCGCCGCTCTATTGCGCGGCGAACTACGCGGTGTGGAGCGCGCCGACGGACGAGGCGCTCGGCCGGCGCGTCGCCGTCTACAATGACGGCGTCTACCCGGTGTTCGGCCACCCGCTCGCGAAGACCAACGCGATCGTCGCCGAGGCGATCCGTCGCGGCATCTATTCGCCGCCGCCGCGACCGTTGCGGGTCCACGGCGACGGCGCGCGCTGACGCCGGCAGACGACGAACTGCGGAGACCGCACGCGCGATGCACGTCTACGACGCCGATTTCTACCGCTACCAGGGCGCGGGTTCGCTGCGCTCGGCGCGGCTCGTGGTCGCGGCGCTGCGGCGGCGGCTGCCGCTGGCGGTGCGCTCGGTCGTCGATCTCGGCTGCGGCGCCGGCGGCTGGCTCGCCGCGTGGAAGGAGCAGGGCTGCGAGGTGTGCGGCGTCGACGGCGACTACGTCGCGCGCGAGGCCCTGCTGATCGGGGCCGACGAGTTCCGCGCGCACGACCTGACGCGCGAGCTGGCGCTCGGCCGGCGCTTCGACCTGGCGCAGTGCCTCGAGGTCGCCGAGCACCTGCCACCGGCGGCCGCACCGGTGCTCGTGGCCTCGCTGTGCCGGCACGCCGATCTCGTGCTGTTCTCGGCGGCGCCGCCCGGGCAGGGCGGCGAGCACCACGTCAACGAGCGTCCCTACGGCTACTGGCGCGAGCTGTTCGCCGCGCAGGGTTTCGCGATGCACGATCCGCTGCGCCCCGGGCTGCTCGCCGACGCGCGCATCCTGCCGTGGTACCGCTACAACACGTTCCTGTACGTCGGCGAGCGCGCGAGCGCGGCGCTGCGCGAGTCGCTCGCCGACTGCCGCGTGGCCCCCGGGCGCGAGCCGCCCGATCTCGCGCCGTGGCCCTACCGCCTGCGCCGCCGCGTGGTCGCGCTGCTGCCGGTGGCGGCGGCAACCGCGCTCGCGGTCGCGAAGAAGCGCGCGTTCAACACGCTGGGACGGCGCTGAATGAGCTGGCAATCGGTGCTGCTCCTCACGCTGTCGAGCGTGCTCGCCGCGATCGGACAGGTGATGCTCAAGTTTTCCGCCACCGGCCGCACGAGCCTCGCCGAGCACATCAACCCGTGGCTGGTCGGCGGGCTCCTCTGCTACGGTGCCGGCGCCGTGCTGTGGATATACTGCCTCGGGCGCGTGCCGCTGCTCCGGGCGTATCCGTTCACCTCGCTCGCCTTCATGCTCACGGTGCTCGCCGGCGTGTGGCTGCTCGGCGAGTCGGCGGGCCCGCTCTACTGGGCCGGGCTCGGCCTGATCCTCGCCGGCCTGCTGCTGGTTTCCCTGTGAGGTCCTGATGCCGAACGCCGTCGCACCCGAGCCCCCTCCCGTCATCGGCGTCGTCGTGCCCTGCTACAACGAGGCGCCGATCCTGCGGCGCACCGCGGCGCGCCTCGGCGAGGAGCTCGCGGCGCTCGAGCGCGACGGACTGATCGCCGCCGGCTCGCGCGTCGTGTTCGTCGACGACGGCAGCCGCGACGCGACCTGGGACGAGATCGCCGCCCTGGTGCGGAGCGGCGGCCCGTTCGCCGGCGTGCGCCTCACGCGCAATTTCGGCCACCAGTACGCGCTCTACGCGGGTCTCATGATCGCGCCGGGCGACGCGCTGGTCTCGCTCGACGCCGACCTGCAGGACGACGTCGGCGCGATCCGCGAGATGCTGCGCGCCTTCGCCGCCGGCAACGAGATCGTCTACGGCGTGCGTTCCGACCGCAGCAGCGACACGCGCTTCAAGCGCACGACGGCGGCGCTGCACTACCGGCTCTCGGCGTGGCTCGGCGTGGAGACCGTCGCGGACCACGCGGATTTCCGCCTCATGAGCCGGCGCGCGATCACGCTGCTCGCGCAGTACCGCGAGAGCAACCTGTACCTGCGCGGCATCGTGCCGCTGCTCGGCCTGCGCTCCTGCAGCGTGAGCTTCCGGCGCGCCCCGCGCATCGGCGGCGAATCGAAGTACGGCCTGGCGCGCATGCTGAGCCTCGCGCTGCGCGGGCTCACCTCCTTTTCGATCGTGCCGCTGCGCTTCATCACCGGGATGGGGCTCGCGGTGTTCGTCGTGTCGCTGCTGATGGGCGCCTGGGCGCTGGGCGCCGCGCTGTGGGACGAGCGCGCGGTGCCGGGCTGGGCCTCGACCGTGATCCCGATCTACCTGCTCGGCGGGCTGCAGCTGCTGGCGATCGGGGTGGCGGGCGAGTACATCGGCAAGACCTACATGGAGGTCAAGAACCGCCCGCTGTTCCTGGTCGACGAGGTGCGGGGCCTGGAGCCGGCGGCCGCGGACGGAGGAGCGGATGGACCGCGTGCCGGGCGCTGAGGGCGGGCTCTTCTCCGGCGCGCAGTACGACACCGCCTATCCCGACGGCATCGAGGGCCACTGGTGGCTGCGCGCGCGCAGCCGCATCGTGGCGGCGATGCTGCGCGAGGCCGGCGGCGCCGGCGCGGCGACGCTGGAGGTGGGCTGCGGCCGCGGCGCCGCTGTCGCGGGGCTGCGCGCGCTGGGCATCGACTGCCGTGGCGTGGAGCGCGCCGACGTGCTCCCGCTGCCCGGCGTGCGCGACGCGGTGCGCACGGGCTGCGATGCCGCCGGGCTGCCGGTGGCGGAGCGCGCGGGCGTGGCGAACATCCTGCTGCTCGACGTGCTCGAGCACGTCGCGGACCCGGCGTCCTTACTCGCGCAGCTGCGCGCCGACTTTCCCGCCGTGCGGCGCGCGATCGTCACGGTGCCCGCGCGGCAGGAACTGTGGTCGAACTACGACGAGTTCTACGGCCATCACCGCCGCTACGACCTCGCGGCGCTGCGCGCGCTGGGGGAGGCCGATGGCTGGCGGACGCGCCGCTGCGGCTACGCGTTCCACGCGCTCTATGCGCCGGCCCGCCTGCTGTGCGCGTTCGGGGTGCCGCGCGACGTGCGCATGGCGGCGCCGCGCGGCGCGGCGCGCGCGCTGCACGCCGTCGTCGCGGCCTGCCTGTACGCGGAGTGGCGCGTGCTGCCAGGGAGCCTGCCGGGAAGCAGCGCCGTGGCCGTGTTCGAACGCGGGGGCGGCTGAGCGCGCGCCTCAGTCCCCGGCGGGCGGCGCCAGGCGGCACAGGTAGCGCGGGCCGAGGGGGGCGGTCACGGCGACGTCCACGCGCGCGCCGGTGAGAGCCTCGGCGTCGGCCAGCCCGCGCCACGGGTTGCGGCCCGGCGCGACCAGCGCCGCCGGCGTGTAGTCGCCCGCGTGCACCGCGTACATCCGCCCGACGCGCTCGCCGCCGGCGTAGAGCACGAGGTCCCGCGCCAGCACGCCGGACCAGCGCGGCCACTCCGCCCGCAGTGCCACGGCGCCGCCGCGTCCGGGGCCGGCAACGGCGACGCGCAGTCCCGCCGCCGCACAGTCGCGGCTGCCGGCCGTGCCGGCGGGCGCCGGCAGCGGCGCGCGCCAGGCGAGGCCGCGCCGCGCGAAGGCCTCGTCGAAGGAGAACACGAACTCGGGCCGGAACTGCAGCAGCCACGGGTCGACAGGGTCGCGCCACGCGGGGTGCTCACCCTGCAGGTACAGGCGGGCGGCGTACTCGGCGCTCTCCACTTCCTGGCGCAGGTACGTTCCCCACGGCGCGCCGACCAGCACCGCGAGCGCGAGGCAGGCGGTCCACGCGGCGGTCCTGCGCCGGTGCGACAGCGCGCGCGTCGCGCCCAGCAGCAGGCCGACGATCGCGGCCCAGTACACGCTCACCACGGTGTGGAAGCGCTCGAAACTCGGGCCGTGCGCGTAGTTCGGCTGCTCGATCACGCGTCCGAGCTGGGCCGCGACGGCCACGCCGATGCACAGGCTCGCGCCGAGCAGGTAGACGAGGCGCCAGTCGGGGGCGGCGTCGCGGCGCCGCAGCACGCGCTTCGCCCAGCCGATCCAGCACGCGCCCACGAGGAGCAGCGACGCCGCCACCAGCACCGCGGCCGCGACCGGCGCGGTGTCCGCGAGCGGCCAGCCGAGCAGGCGCACGCTCTTCAGCGCGATCGTGACCGCGTCGTGGCGCGCGAGCGCCTCGCGCGCCGCGACGGCCACCTTGTCCGCGCCCTCGGTCTGCCACGCGAGCGCGATGGACGCATCGGAGGCGATGCCCTGCAACTGCAGCACGACCAGCACGGCGCTCGCCGCGGCGGCCAGCGCCGCGGCGCGGTAGCCGCGCGACAGCGCGGCCGCGGGCAGCAGCAGCAGCGCGACGACGCCGGCGAAGGTCGAGAGCGCCGCGGCACAGGCCAGCGCATAGGCGCCGAGCCAGCTCGGCCAGGACCCGGCCGCGCCGCGGCGTGCCGCGAGCAGCAACGCGGCCATGGCGAGCGCGAGGCTGAGGTGCCAGCTGCAGTTGATCGGGTTGGCGAGGTTCCACACGCCGGGCGGTCCCAGCAGCAGGATGCCGGCCAGCCCGGCGGCGAACACCGCCTGCGGCCCGTCTGCGCCGGCGCGCCGCGCGGCGAGGCAGAACTGCCACCACAGCGCCGCCAGTCCCGCCCATCCGGCGGCGTAGAGCACGTGTCCCTGGCCGTGGAAGCGCAGGATGTCCAGCGTCACGAGCAGGCGCGGCACGGTGATCCGGTGCGCCGCGTAGTGCGGCTTCAGGTAGACCTCGAGCGCGGCCAGGTCGACGCCGTGCCGGTCGAGGATCGGCAGGATGTCCGCCCACACGACGTAGAGGTCCTGCCAGGGCATGTGCGGATGCAGGCGGAACCACACCGCGAAGGTCCACGCGAGCGCCGCGCCGGCGAGCGCCACCGACGCGCACGCGAGCGCGCGCAGGGGCCAGTCGCCGCGCGCGCCGTGCTCAGGCATCGGGCG
>CAYXJM010000004.1:0-8345 GCA_964465455.1 uncultured Klebsiella sp. | reverse complement strand
CCGCCGCCCTGCCGGTTGGTCATGGACAGCGGGATCGTCTCCGCGACTTCGTAGTACCGCTGCAGGAAGGCCTTGCCGTCCAGCGCGCTGCCGGGCGGCGGGTGCCGCTCGAAGATCCCCTGCACCTCCCACGCGGAGACGATCACCAGGTCGAACTCCCCGTGCTCGATGCGGCGGTAGAGGTCCGCGATGTAGCGCGACCACACGGCTTCCACGCGCGCCCCGGGCTCGCGCTGGCGGAACAGCGCGGGCTTGGAGGCGGCGAGCGGGAAATAGAACGTGTGCCCGTCCTGGTGGATCTCCTTGCCGTTCTCGAGCAGCATCATCAGCAGCATCTGCGTGGCGAGCACCTGGTCCGCGCCGCGCACGAGCTCCTCCATGCGCGCCCAGTTGCGCGCGTCGTAGGAGAAATCGCGCGGCAGGAAGGTGTACTGCTGGTAGAAGCCCAGCAGCACCAGCGGCAGCCAGCGCCAGGCGCGCGCGTCGACCCTGCCGATCCCGGTGAACACCGCGACCAGCAGGAAGGGCGACATGAGCTGGAACAGGTAGGTCATGTAGTTGCCCGGGTTCTGCCCGATCGTGAGCGTCACGGCCACGGTGGCCCAGGAGAAGGCGAACCAGAAATAGTCCACGGGCTGCGTCAGCAGCGGCGCGTGCCACGACCAGCCGCGCGGCGCGCAGCGCGCGCGGAGGCGCGCGCCGGCCGCGCGCAGGCCGCCGGCGCCGAACGCCCCGGCCGCCGCCAGCAGCGCGATCGCGAGGTAGGCGCCGTAGATGCGCGCGAACTCCACGAGCTGCATCCGTGCCATCGACCACTGCTGCAGGGCGCGGATCGCGATCGAGCTCGAGAACAGCGTGTTGTCGAGGAAGTAGGGACTGCTCCAGTGCACCAGCGCGAGGCTCGCGAGCACCGCGGCGGCGAAGCCCGCGCCGAGCGCCAGCGCGCGCGCCGCCGACACGTAGAGGAAGGTGTAGAGGCACACGATCGCCACGCCGAGGATGAAGTACTGCTTGGCGTAGAACGCGAGCAGCCCGCAGGCGCCGGCCACGACCAGCGAGCGCACGCTGAAGCGCCGCGCCCACGGCACCACCACCGACAGCGAGAACAGGAAGACGCCCAGCGCGTTCGTGCTCGCCACCGGGGTCGAGTAGAACACCAGCCCGGCATAGACCGCGAGCGCGGCGGCCGAGGCGAGCAGCGCGCTGCGCGCTCCGCGCCAGGTCGCGTACCAGAACACCGCGCAGCCGAGCACGATGAACAGCGCCGAGACCGCGCGGTGCAGCACCAGGTCGTTGGCGAAGACGTGCGTGAGCGGCGCCACCAGGATGTTGTAGAGCGGCGGATAGACGTCGGCGGCCTGCGGCTGGTACGCCGCGGTGTAGGGGTTGGCGCCGCTCGCGATGATGCCGGTGATCAGCGGCATCGTGCCCTCGTACAGGTCGAGCGGGATCGGCATCGTCACGATGGTCCAGTGATGCCGCAGCAGCAGCGCGCCGAACACGGCGAGCGCGAGGATCAACGCGGTGCGCGCGGCGCTCATGCTCCGGCGTCCGGGCGTCGTTCGAGCAGCGTGTAGGGACCGATCTCCCGCGACGGCGCGAAGTGCCGCTCGATCCAGTCCACGGCGCCCGGGGCGGAGGCTTCCTCCGCCGCGCCACGCCGCCGCACGACCATCGGCCGGCGCGCCGACTGCAGCGCGGCGGTCACGCGCGCCTGCTCGGCGGCGGGCGCGAGCCGCAGCGGCCACGACGAGAAGTCGGCGGGCGAGACGTCCTTCGCGCCGCGCCACAGCGCGAGGCTGTTGCAGCGGAAGGTGGTCACCACGTAGTCGGCGCCCGCCAAGGCCGCGACCAGTTCCCGGTAGACCGCGGCGCGCGCCGGCTCCATGCGCAGCAGCCGGGCGCCCGGCAGCGCGAGCGGATCGAACCCGGCATGGCGCTGGCGCGCCGCCTCGCCGCGCCACGCGAGCGCGGCGATCGCGAGCACGAGCGCGAGCACCGGCATCGCCCTCGCCGGGCGAGCGCCGGCGAGCGCAACGACGCGCTCGTCGCGCGCCGCGTCGGCCGCGCACACGAGGGCGGCGAGCAGGGCGGGCAGCGTGCCGAAATAGAGCTGGCTGCCGGGAACCGGATAGGCGATCAGCGGCATCCACGCCGACAGCGCCGCGAGCAGCACGCGGCCTTCGGACGGCGGCTCGCCGTCGCGACCGAAAACGACCACCCAGCTCCACGGAACGGCGTGCGCGAGCATCGCCTGGGCGTGGGCGGGACTGTCGATGAGCAGCGCCCAGAGCGCCGATGCGACGAGGGCGCAGCGCGCGACGCGGACGATGCCCGGACGCGCGGTGGCCGAGAATGCCGCGCCCGCCGCCATGGCCAGCGACAACGCGGCGAGGCCGAGCTGGGCCGCCGAGTAGTCGCGGAAGAAATGGTAGAAGGCGGCCTGGCTCTGCGCGTACGCGAGCGCCTCGGCCACGAAGACGCGCGGATCGGCGTCCTGCAGGCCGAGGAAGACGAGGCAGGCCGCCGTGAGCAGCGCGAAGCCCGCGGCGAATGCGCCGGCGCCGTCGCGCAGCGAAACGGGCGCGACGCGCGAGGCCGGCGCCACCAGCGCCACCGCGGCCGCGGACAGCGCGGCGAGGCCGGCGAACGCGCGGCAGTTCGCGTCCGCGAGCAACGGGTACATGAGCAGGAAAGGCGCCGCCAGCGCCGCCGCGGCGAGCGCCAGGCAGGCCGCGCGGGACAGCCGCGCTCCCGGCAGGCTGCCCGCGAGCGCCGCGGCGGCCCCCGCTACGCAGAAGGCCCCGGCGTTGTACTTGACGTGGAACACGGCGGCCGCCGCCAGGCCGATCATCGCCCAGCGCTGGCGCGCGGCGCGCGCGCCGCAGCCGATCAGCGGGACCAGCAGCGCGGTGCTCGCGACGAAGGCCTGCGGATGCCCGGGCTCGTTCGCGATCGAGCGCACGAACAGGAACGCGAGCACGAGCGCGGTGCACGCCCACGCGCTCGATCGCGTCAGCCGCCGCACCAGCGCGGCGGACACCGCCGCGAGCAGCAGCCACCAGGCCAGCGTCACGAAGCGCACCGCGTCGTGCCCGACCGGGATGGCCAGCGCGCCGTGCAGCAGCTCCACGATGGCGAGCCACAAGGGCCCGTAGGTGGACGGCATGTCCTGGTAAGGGGTGTAGCCGTGCAGGAACAGCAGGTTCAGCATCATCAGCCAGCCTTCGTCGTCGTAGTCCACGAAGGTGGAGAAGAGCTCGTGGAAGCCCGCGAATCCGCACGCCGCCAGCAGCGCGGCGGGCAGGAGCAGTCGGAGTGTGGCGCCGGCGCGTGTCATAGGCTTCGGTCGGGAAATCGGGGCCTTGCCCGGGCCGCGTGCGCTGCGGGTGGCGCGGCCCGCATGTTACTATCGCCCGCTCGCGATGGGCAGGGGAGCGGTTTATGCGGGTTCTGGAGGTGCCGCCGGCGCTGCGGCGCGGCGGTCTGCGCGGCGACGAGCAGAAGTACGTGCATTCGGGACGCAAGCTGATCGAGCTGCTGTGCCGCCGCCTCGGCGTCGCCGACCTCGGCAGGCTGCGCATGCTCGACATGGGTTGCGGCACCAAGCTCGTGCAGGCCTTCCTCGCCCACGACCTGCCGGTCGGTGCCTACGTCGGCATCGACGTCTACCGCGAGATGATCGACTTCCTCGCCGCGGAGGTGCGCGATCCGCGTTTCAGTTTCCACCACATGGACACGCACAACGCGATGTACAACCCCGGCGGCCTGCCGCTCGGGCCGGACACCGTGCTGCCGGTCGAACCCGCGAGCTTCGACCTGATCTGCCTGTTCTCGGTGTTCACGCACCTCGAGCCGCACGACTACGTGGCGATGCTCAGGCTGCTGCGGCCCTGCATCAAGCCCGACGGCATGCTGCTGTTCTCGCTGTTCGTGAACGAGCAGACGCCGGGCGGTCACGGGCTCATCGACGGCGTGCAGCGCGACCTCGCCGCGCAGCAGCGCGCGGCGCAGGCGGCGGCCCCGGCGCCGGTGCCGGATTTCGTCGACGCCGGCCCCGGCACGCTGCAGTGGGCGCTCTACTCGCGCAAGCATGCGCTCGAACTGATCGAGGGCACGGGCTGGCGCGTCGAGTCGCTGAACGACCCCGAGGAATTCGTCCAGCACTACTTCGTCTGCCGCCCGGCCTGAGCGGGTTCTGCGCACAGTGCGCGGTGCAGCCCGGCCGGGTCCCACGCGTCGCTCGCTCCCAGCTCGGTGATCAGCAGCAGCGGCTCGGACAGCCGGGCGTTCGCCTGCGGCGCGCCGGGCAGGCCGGTGATCGTCGGGGCCGCGAAGTTCGTGTCGTCGAGCCTGCCCTCCACGTCGAGCCGATCGACCGCCTCGCCGTCCAGGTAAAGCGTGAGCGCGATGTGGTCCATCGCGCCCGGCCAGTTCGAGAGCTTGCGCGTGAACCAGCCGCTCACGATCGCGCTGCGGCACCCCGTGGCCGGCAGGCTGCCCTGCAGCGCGTGATCCTGGAAGCTCGCGGTGACCCGCTCCCCGGCGTCGATCGCGAGCTGCCAGATGCCCTGCTGTCCCGCGATCGTGCCCGTGTACCCGGGCTGCAGCGCGATGCCGAAAGTGAAGCCGCCGAAGCCCGGCGTGCGCAGGAAGTCCAGTCCCGTCAGCACGCCCCTGCCGTCGTCCTCGCGGCGGAAATCGAGCCGCGGGTGCTGCACGTCGCGCTGCCACGCGCGGCGGGCGTCCTCGAGCGCGGCCAGCAGCCCCGGTTCCGCGGCGGCGCGATCGGGCGGCGCGCCCGGGTCGGCGGCGGTGTCCTGCAGCAGCGGCGCTGCCTCCCACGGCGTCCACGGCCAGGTCTTGTAGAGGCGCCAGCGCGCGTCGCGCAGCAGGCTGTAGCCGAAGTGGCCCCCCGAGTAGGTTTCCCAGTACAGCTCGCGCGGCGGGCTCGCCGCGGCAGGCGCGACGCCGAGATCGCGGCCGTCGAGCCCCGTCGGCACGGGGACGCCGAGGCCGGCGAGGATGGTCGGGTACAGGTCGTAGATCGCCACGAGGTCGTCGCGCTCCGTTCCCGCGCCGGCGCCGTCCGGCCAGCGGATCACGAGCGGCGTGCGCACGCCGCCCTCGAAGAACGAGGCCTTGCCGCCCTGGTAGGGCGCGTTGCTGCGTGCGCGCTGCTGCGCGGTGCCGCCGTTGTCGCTGACGAACACGATCACGGTGTCGTCGAGCTGTCCGGTCTCGCGCAGCGCCGCGATCACGCGACCGACGTTGCCGTCGAGCTGCTCGACCATCGCGCGGTAGTGTCCGTCGGGCGTGTCGGGATAGCCGGCCGCCACGCGCGGCGCCGGCGTGATCGGCGCGTGCGGCAGGTAGTACCAGAGGTTCAGGAACCACGGCTTGCCGGCGGCGCCGAGCTCGCGGATGTACGCCTCGGCGTGCGCGGTGAGGATGTCGTCGAGGTATCCCTCGTAGCGCTTGCCGGCGTCGCCGTCGGTCATCAGCCACGGATCGACGTGGCGCGGCGTGTCCTCGAGCAGTTCGTCGCCCTGGTGCGTGCCGGCCAGGTAGAACTGGTTGAGGAAGCCGAACCAGTGCCCGAATCCCTGGCGGTCGGGCCACGCCGCGCGCAGCTTGTCGCCGATGTGCCACTTGCCGACGTGCACCGTGGCGTAGCCCTGCGCCTGCAGCGCTTCGGCCAGCGTGAGCAGCTGCGGCGACATGCCGCGCCCGTTCGGCACGTAGCCCGCGCGCGCCGCGTTCAGCCCCGTCAGCAGCGCCGCGCGTGCCGGCGAGCACACGGCGTCGGCGTAATGGCGCGTGAAGCGCACGCCCTCGCGCGCCAGCGCGTCCAGCGACGGGGTGTGGACGTCGGGGTCGCCGTTGTTGATCGCGAGGTCGTTGTAACCGAGGTCGTCCGCCACGATCAGCAGCACGTTGGGCCGCGGTTCCGGCCGGGCGCAGGCGCCGGGCAGCAGCACGAGCGCGGCGAGCGCACAGGCGGCGCGCAGGCGGCGGGGCAGGGGCATGCGGGGGCTCCGTGGCGATGGGCAGCGCGCAGTGTACTCAAAACGGCGCACGCCGCGCGCTTGCCCGCGTCGGCGGATCTGGCGGAAAATCGCGCCCTTCAGCCCGCGCGGTTCCCTGCATGCCGGACCATTCCAACATCCCTCGCGGCGCCGCCACCCGGCGCTTCTTCGGGGTGATCGTGGCCGGCCTGTTCGCCGTGCTCGCGCTCGGCGCGAGCGTCGTCGCCGTCGATCCCTACCTGCACTTCGACACGCCGCGCATCGAGGGCTTCAACCGCTGGAAGACCCGCTTCTTCTACGGCCAGTACGACAGCAAGGCGCGCCTCGTGCGCGCGATGCGCCCGCGCCACCTGGTGATCGGCAGCTCCACCGCGGCCGGCAGCCTGCGCCCCGACCATCCGCTGTTCAACGGCGAACCGGCCTTCAACTACGCGCTGGCCGGCAGCACGCCGCACCTGCAGGGCATGGCGCTCGCGCACGCGCTGGAGGGCGGCACCGTGCGCTCGGTGATCATCGGCGTGGACCTGTTCTCGTACAACGCGTTCATGGACCAGCGGGCCTTCCGCCAGTTCGAGCTGGCGGTCGAGCAGGGCGGCGGCTGGCGCGGGCACTGGCGCCGCTGGCGCCGCGAGCTGGAGACGTCGTTCGCCGAGGCGCTCGGCTACGAGGCGCTCACCGACGCCCTCGGCACGGTGCGCGAGCAGGGCCGGCCGGGCGCCGGCGGCATCTACCGCGACATCCGCGCCGACGGCTACTGGCAGAACCCGCGCCCCGCGGGCATGGCGCAGCTGCCGCTGTTCACCACGATCGAGCGGCAGTACCTGAGCGGCGGCTGGTTTCCCGAGCCCGAGCGGCGCTACGCCCTCGACGACGGGCGCGGCCGGTCCACGCCGGACGAGCTCGGCGCGATGCTCGAGCGCGCGAGCGCCGCCGGGGTCGACGTCACGATCGCGATCATGCCGTTCCACGCGCGCTTCGCCGAGGCCATGCACGAGGCCGGGCTGTGGGACGACTTCGACGAACTGAAGCGGCGCATCGTGGTGCTCGCGGCAGAGCCGCGGTTCGCGCGCAGCGGCCTGCGCGTCTGGGACTTCAGTGGCTATCACACGCTCAGCATGGACGCGGTGAAGGGCGCCACGCGCGACACGCCGTGGTTCGAGGACTCGATCCACCCCTCGGAGGCCACCGGCGACATGATGCTGCTGCGCATGCGGGGCGGGGCTGCCGCCGAAGAGCGCGTGCCGGCCGACTTCGGGCGCCTGCTCGACGCCGCGCACCTCGACGCCGGGCTCGCCGCGGCCGTGGCGCAGCGCGCGCAGTACCAGGCGCAGCACCCGGCGGACGTCGAGCAGGTACGGCTCATCGCGCGGCAGACGGCGGCCTGGCGCGAGGGCGCACGCGGCGCGCCGGCGGACTGATCTGCGATGCTCTTCAACAGCTACACCTTCCTGTTCGTCTTCCTGCCGCTGTGCCTCGCGGGCTTCTGGCTCGCGAGCCGCAGCGCCGGGCGCGCGGCCCTCGGCTGGCTGGTGTTCATGTCGATCGTGTTCTACGTGTGGTGGGAGCCCGTGTACCTGCTGCTGCTCGCGGCCTCGATCGCCATGAACTACAGCGGCGCGCGCGTGCTGGCGCGCGCGCGCGCCGCGTCGCCGGCGCGTTCCGGGCCGGTGCTCGCGGCGCTGGTCGTGGCGAACCTGCTGCTGCTCGGCTACTTCAAGTACCTCGATTTCGGCATCTCGATCGTGAACCTCGTGGCGGGCACCGCGATGCCGCTGCACCACCTCGTGCTGCCGCTGGCGATCAGCTTCTACACGCTGCTGCAGATCGCCTTCCTGTGCGACATCCACGACGGCAAGGTGGTGGATCTCGACCTCGGCAACTACCTGCTGTTCGTGACCTTCTTCCCGCACATGATCGCGGGGCCGATCATCCACCACAGCGAGATGATGCCGCAGTTCCGCGCGCTCGCCGGGCGCCGTCCGCCGGCCGCCATGGTGGCGCGCGGCACGTACCTGTTCTCGATCGGGCTGTTCAAGAAGGTCTGCCTCGCCGACACGCTGGCGCGCGCCAGCGATGCCGGCTTCGCGCGCGCCGACACCCTCGACATCACCGGCGGCTGGCTCACGGCCCTCGCCTACACGCTGCAGCTCTACTTCGACTTCAGCGGCTACTCCGACATGGCGATCGGGCTGGCGATGATGTTCGGGATCGTGTTCCCGCTGAACTTCGACAGCCCGTACCAGTCGTGCGATATCCGCGATTTCTGGCGCCGCTGGCACATGACGCTGAGCCGCTTCCTGCGCGACTACGTCTACG
>CAYXJM010000003.1:27134-33367 GCA_964465455.1 uncultured Klebsiella sp. | reverse complement strand
GCACCGTGACGGTCCGTTTCACCAGCAACACCACCGGCGAGATCTGCCTGCCGACCGAATCCTGCAAGGCGATCAGCGCGTTCAATTTCGGCTACGAAGAGAGCGCGCAGTCGCTGCTGGGTACGTGGCTGGTGAGCCTGACCGAGCCCGGCACGCACGGCACGAGCGGTACCGAGGGCGTGTCCCTGATATTCGACCAGCTCAGCACGCCGGGGCTTCCGGGCGTGGTCGACGTGGCGAAGGGCGCTGCGTATTTTCTCGAGGAGGGTACCTCGGGTGTCGATCAGACGGTGAGGGCCGACGTTGAGTGCTCGCGCATGGTGGTTCCCGCGCCACCGTACTTCAACTGCACCGTCAAGGCGCCGGGTATGGCTGCGGTTGCTTTCCAGCTCGACCTGGCTCGGAACGCCATCACCGGAGTCCTGAAGGATCCGACCGGCGATATGGACATACACGGCTGGCGATTGCACTCGGCGACCGGGCGGGAAGTGCTGCCGAATTGAGCGGTACGCCGCCCGGCGAACAGCGCGCTGATCTTGCGATTGCGAAGGCCCGTCATGCGGGCCTTCGCACTTTCACGGCGTCGCGGGTGCACTGCGCGGCGGGGCACGGAATCGTTCGGGTTGCTACTATTGTGCCCGTGTCCTGCCACGCCATCCCCGGATCCCTCCCGATGTACCACGCCCCGTCCAGCCTCGCCCCGAACCTGCACCGGCGCCGCCACCAGCGGGCGCGCATCGCGTGCCTGGCGGTGCTCGGCGCGACCCTGCTCGCCGTTGCCGGCTGCACGCCCGAGCCTGAACGGGACGGGATCCAGCTGTCCGGCACCGTCGAGGCGCGCGAATCGGACCTGGCCTTCCAGGTGCCGGGCCGCATCGTGCGGCTGCTGGCCGACGAGGGGGCGACGGTCGAGACCGGGCAGGTGATCGCCGAGCTCGATCCGCGTGATTACGAGCTCGCGCTGCAACGCGCGCGCGCCGAGGCGGACGTGGCGCGGCAGGCGCTCGCGGCGCTGGAGGCCGGCACGCGCGAGCAGGAGATCCGCGTCGCGGAGGCGACGGTCGCGCGCGCCGGGTCCGAACTGCGTTTCGCCAGCGCCGAGGAGGCGCGTGTCGCCAAGCTGGTGCCGAATCGCCTCGCCTCGCAGCAGCAGCTCGACCAGGCCCGGCTGCAGCAGCAGGTGGCGCAATCCGCGCTGAACCAGGCCACCGAGACGCTGAAGCTGCTGCGCGAGGGGCCGCGCGCCGAGGACATCGCGCGTGCGCGCGCCGAGCTGGCCGCGCGCCAGGCCGTCGTCGCGAACGCCGAGCAGCAGCTGCGGTACGTCCGCCTGGAGAGCCCGGCTTCCGGCGTGCTCAGCGTGCGGCTGGCCGAGGCCGGCGAGGTGGTGGGCGCGGGACAGCCCGTGCTGCGGCTCGCGGAACTCGACCGGCCGTGGGTGCGCGCGTGGCTGAACGAGACCGACCTCGCGCGCGTGCGGCACGGGCAGGAGGCCGAGGTGCGCGTGGACGCCTGGCCGGACACCGTCTTCCACGGCCGCCTCAGCTTCGTGGCCCCGCAGGCCGAGTTCACGCCGAAGACGGTCGAGACGCGCGAGCTGCGCGTCGATCTCGTCTATCGCATCAAGGTCGACGTCGACGACGCCGCCGGCCGCTTCAAGGTCGGCATGCCGGCCGACGTGCTGCTCGCGCCGGAACCCGCGCCGTGAGCTCCGCGCTGATCGAGGCCCGCGGGCTCGGCTTCGCCTACGCGGGAAACGCCGTGCTGCGCGGCGTCGACCTGCAGGTGCATCGCGGCGAGATCTTCGGCCTGGTCGGCGCCGACGGCGCGGGCAAGAGCACGCTGGTGCGGATCCTGATCGGGCAGCTGGCCGCGCAGCAGGGTGAACTGCGCGTGCTCGGGGAGCCGGCGGATTCGCCCGCGCTGCGCGCGCAGATCGCCTACATGCCGCAGGGCTTCGGCCTGTATCCGGATCTCTCTGTGCGGGAGAACCTGCGCTTCTTCGCCGACCTGCACGGGCTCGACGCCGCCACGGCCGCGCGCCGCAGCGCGGACCTGCTGCAGCGCACCGGGCTCGCGGGATTCGAGTCGCGGCGCGCCGGCGCGCTGTCGGGCGGCATGATGCAGAAGCTCGCGCTCGCCTGTGCGCTGTTGAGCGAGCCGCGGCTGATGTTCCTCGACGAACCGACCACCGGGGTCGATCCGCTGGCGCGGCGTGCCTTCTGGAACCTGCTCGAGGGCGTGCGTGCCGAGGGCGTCGGCATCGTGTACGCGACCGCCAACCTGGAGGAGGCCGAGCGCTGCGATCGCGTGGGCCTGCTCGAAGACGGCCTGCTGCAGCGCCAGGGCGCGCCGCTGGCGCTCGCCGGCGCCGCGGGCGATGCGCTGCTGGTGCGGGTCTCGGGCAACGCGGCGCGCGCGCAGCGCGCCGCGGTCGCCGCCCTGCCGGACGTGGAGCGCGTGTTCGCGATGGGCCAGCGCCTGCACGTGTGGTTGCACGCCGGCGCGTCGATCGAGGCTTTCCGTGCCGACCTGGCCGCGGTGGCGCCGGGCCTCGGCGCGGAACCCGCCGCCGCCACGCTGCACGACGTGACGCTGCGCCAGCTCGCGCTGGCGCACGGCGCCGCCGCCACGCATGCGCGCTGAGACCGACGCCGGCAGCGGCGCCCTGGCGATCAGCGCGCGCGGCATCAGTCGCCGTTTCGGGCAGTTCCTCGCCGTGGACGATGTCGACGTCGCGGTCGCGCGCGGCGAGGTGTTCGGCCTGCTCGGCGCCAACGGTGCCGGCAAGACCACCACGATCCGCATGCTGTGCGGCACGCTCGCCCCCGACCGTGGCAGCATCGCGGTCGGCGGGGTCGACATGGTGCACCATGCGCGGCGCGCGCGCGCCCGCATCGGCTACGTGGCGCAACGCTGGGCCCTGTACGGCGACCTGACCGTGCGCGAGAACCTCGAGCTGCAGGCCGGGCTGTACGGGCTCGGCGGACAGCGGGCGCGCGCGCGGTGCCAGTGGGCGCTCGATTTCCTCGGACTGCGCGCGGTCGCGGGCGCCAACGGCGACGGGCTGCCGCTCGGTTTCCAGCGCCGCCTCGCGCTCGGCTGCGCGCTGCTGCACGAACCCGACGTGCTGTTTCTCGACGAGCCGACCTCGGGCATGGACCCGCTGGCGCGCCAGCAGCTGTGGGACCTGATCTACGAGCTGGCCGAGAGCGGCATCGGCATCCTGGTCACCACGCACTACATGGACGAGGCGCTGTTCTGCGACCGGCTCGCGCTGATGCACGCCGGGCGCGTGGTGGCCGGCGGCGAGCCCGAGGCGCTGCTGGCCGAGCCGCTCGACACGCCGATCATCGAGTTGCGCGGTGCGCGCTGCGACGCCTGCCGCGAGGCGTTCGCCGGGCTCGGCTTCGTGCGCGAGATCGTGCCCGGGGCCGGGCGGCTGCGCATCCGGCTGCGCGCGGGCAGCGACGCGCGCGCGGCGATCGAGACCCTGCGCGCTACGGCGGCGGCCTGCGGCGCGTTGCCGCAATCCCTGCAGGAAGTGGCGCCGACGCTCGAGGACGTCTTCGTCGCGCGGCTGGAGCAGGCCGCCGCATGAAGCTGCAACGCGTGCGCGCCATCGCCGTCAAGGAGACGCGTCACCTGCTGCGCGACCCGGGCAGCCTGGCGATGATGCTGCTGATGCCGGTGATGCTGCTGTTCATCTTCGGCTACGCGATCCGGCTCGACGTGCTGGAGGCCCCGGTCGGCGTGTTCCAGGAGGCGCCCGACGCGGCCTCCAGCGAGCTCGCCGCGCATCTCGACGCGAGCCGCGCCTTCCGCGTGGCCGCGCGCTACGACAGCCGCCGCGCGCTCGGCGAGGCGCTGCAGACCGGACAGGTCTGGGCGGGCTTCGTGATCCCGCACGATTTCGCCCGCGAGCTCGCCGGTGGCAGCGCGCGGATCCAGCTGCTGCTCGACGGCGTCGACGCCAACACGGCGCGGCTGCTGCGCAACTACGCGCGAGCGATGATCACCGAGTACGCCCTGCGCCAGGGCGCTGCGCAGCCGCCGCTCGTGATCGAGGAGCGCGTGTGGTTCAACGAGACGCGCGAGAGCCGCTACGCGATCCTTCCCGGGGTGATCGCGCTGGTGATGGCGGTGATGGGCGCGCTGATGACCTCGCTCACGATCGCGCGCGAGATGGAATTCGGCAACCTCGTGATGCTGCGCACCACGCCGCTGTCGCGCGCCGAGTTCCTGTGCGGCAAGCTCGCGCCGTACGTGGTGATCGGCCTGCTCGACGTGCTGGTGGCAGCCACCCTGACCACGACGCTGTTCGACGTGCCGTTGCGCGGCTCGCTGCCGGCGCTGGTCGGCGTCTCGACGCTGTTCCTGCTGGTGGTGCTGCTGCAGGGAGCGCTGATCTCGATGCTGGCCGGCAACCAGATGCTCGCGAGCCAGATGTCGATGGTCAGCACCTTCCTGCCGTCGTTCCTGTTGTCCGGGTTCGTGTTCGCGGTGCAGAACATGCCGCTCGCGCTCGAGTACCTGAGCTACACGGTGCCGGCGCGCTATTACGTCACGCTGTGCAAGGCGATCTTCCTGAAGGGCGTGGGGCCGCTGCTGCTGTGGACCGAGATGGCGGCGCTCTGTGCCGTGCTGGTCGTGCTCGCGGTGGCCACGTTCCGGCGCGCCTCGCGCCTGGGGCTGCTGCCGTGATCGCGCGGCTCGGCGAGAGCGCCACCCGCCTGCGCGCGCTGTTCCGCAAGGAGTTCCGCCAGCTGCTGCGCGATCCGCGCATGCGCTTCTTCGTGATCGTGCCGCCGCTGATCCAGCTGCTGATCTTCGGCTATGCCGCGGCCTACGACGTGCGGCGCGCCGACATCGGCGTCGTAGACCCGGTGCGCAGCGCGGAGTCCCGCGCGCTGCTCGCCGCGGTCACCGCCGACGGCACATTCACGGCGTTCGCGTTCGCGGACATGCGCGAGGCCGCCCGCGCGATGGATCGCGGCGCGGTGCGCGCCGTGCTGCACTTCTCGCCCGACTTCGAGCACGACCGCCGCGTGCAGCTGATCGCCGATGGCGCCGATTCCAACACCGCGCTGATGATCGTCGGGCAGCTGGGGCAGGGCCTGCAGCACGCCGCCGGCGCCACGGCGCCGATCACGATCGAGGACCGCGCCTGGTTCAATCCCAACCTCGAGGACCGCTGGTTCTTCGTGCCGGGCATCATCGCCACCCTGCTGCTGATCAGCACGAGCATGCTGATCGCGATGGCGGTGGTGCGCGAGCGCGAGCTCGGCACGCTCGAGCGGATGATGGTGACCCCGGTCGCGCGCATCGAGTTCCTGCTCGGCAAGATCGCGCCGGTGGCCTTCATCGGCCTCTTCGACGTGGCCCTGGTGTGCGCGATCGCGCTGCTGTGGTTCGAGGTGCCGTTCCACAGCAGCGTGTGGGCCCTGACGGTGGCGACGCTGCTGTTCCTCGCCAGCACGCTCGGCACCGGCCTGCTGATCTCGAGCTTCGTCGCCACCCAGCAGCAGGCCTTGCTGTGGATGTTCTTCATCACGATGCCGATGATCCTGCTGTCGGGCTTCGCGTTCCCGGTCGACAACATGCCAGCGGCCGCGCAGTGGTTCGCGGCGGTCAACCCGGTGACGCACTTCCTGTTCGTCATCCGCGACATGTTCCTGAAGGGCGGCGGCATCGCCGTGCACGCGACGCACTTCGCCGCGATGGCCGCGCTGGGCTTCGTGGCGCTGGTGGTGAGCGCGCTGCGGCTGCGCTGAGGGCGGCGGTCGCGACGCGGCGCGCGCGCCGGTCAGCGCCCGCGCGGTGCGCTCACAGCAGCCCCTCGTTCAGCAGCTCGTTGGTGTCGCGCAGGTCCACCATGCCCAGGTAGCCGCCCTGGTCCCGGATCGCGTCGTGCACCCCGTAGCCCAGCAGTTGCTGCGCCCGGCGGGACAGCTGCCGCGCCTTCGCCGGCGGCACCGCCAGCACGTTGTTCTCCTCGGTGCGCAGCCAACCCAGTGCGTAGCTCATGTGCACGCCCCGGCGCCAGGCGTCGGGCGTCGTGTTGGCGCCGCCCGCGTGCAGCGTCGAGCCGCGGTAGATCACCGCCGATCCCGCGGGCATCTCGGCCACCGCCAGCTCGTCCGGCGTCGCCTCGCGTTCGCGCGGCCAGCGGTGGCTACCGGGCACGACCAGCGTCGCGCCGTTGTCGCGCGTGAAGTCCACGAGGGCGATCA
>CAYXJM010000003.1:21235-27034 GCA_964465455.1 uncultured Klebsiella sp. | reverse complement strand
GAGGCGAGCATCAGCTCGGGGCGCGGGCGCGGGAAGTGTATCCAGACGTCCTCGTCGCGGTGCAGCAGCTGCGCCGCGGCTCCCGGGCCGCGCGCCATCAGGTGGCCGAGATTCAGGCGGTAGTCGGCGCAGTGCGGCAGCAGGATGCGGTCGCACAGGGCCAGGTAGAGGGGGTGGCACATCACCCGCTCGGCAAAGGTGGGCGACTTGCCGGCCAGGCCGCTCAGGTGCCGCACCTGCGTGCCGAAGAAGGCGGCGATGGCCGCATTGAGGTGCGGCATCGCGGGATCCGCCGCCTGCAGCGGCGGGTCGACCTCGCGGTTGATGCGCTCCGTGGTCTCGCGATCGAGGACACCCTCGACGATCACGGCGCCGTGCCGCTCGAGGGCTTCCATCACGCGATCGCTGGACGCATCGGCGCTGAAACGGGTGATCTCGGTCATGACTCGGGCTCCTGTCGCTCTGTCTGTGGGCGCTCGTGCGGACGCGGCCGGCCGTCACTTGCCACCGCGCGTGAACACCAGCAGCGCATTGCCGGGGTGCAGCACCGAGCTCGCTCCCGAGGTCACGTACACCGCGCCCCTGCCCACGACCACGGGATAACCCGACACCTGGCCGCCGCGCGCCGTCGCGCCGTTCACCGCGGCGAATTCGCCGCCGGTATCGATATCACGGAGCAGGGCGCCGTCGCCACTGGCGTAGACGCGCACGTGACCGTCCCATGCGCCGGTGAAGACCGCGCCCGGCACCGCGGTGGGTGCCGCGACGAAGGCCGCCTTGCAGCCCGCAGCTCCCCACGCGCAGCGCGGTTCCGGGCCCGCCGTGCGCCACAGTACCGCGCCGTTCGCCGGATCCAGCGCCGCGAGGCCGCCGGGGCGATGCGGCGCGGCGGCTTCGTCGTCGGACACCGGCACGAACAGCGCGCTGCCGTCGCTCGCCATGCCGTACATGATGCCGCCGAGGTCGCCGCCGGCGGCGACACGGGTGCTCCAGAGTACCTTGCCGTTGCGGTCGGGATCCAGGCCGTAGACGACGCCCCATTTCTGGCCGGCGACGAGCACCTGCCGGCCCGAGGGCAGCGAGACGATCGTCACCGAGGTGCCCATCGAGAACAGGTTGCGGCAGTCGGTCTGCGGCGCCGCCGCGCACGCGGCCTTGCGTGTCGCCGCATCGGGCAGGAATTGCTGTTGCCACCTGCGCGCGCCGCTCTGCAGGTCGTAGGCGATGACGGAGTAGGGGCCCGTGGGGTCCAGCAAGCCGTATTCCTCGGCCGTGCTCGCGTAGAGCACGCCGCGCCGCGTGTCGATCGCGAGCGGCGTGTAGGTCGAGGCGCCCGCGGGACCGAAGCGCGGCGGCGTTTCGCCCGCCGGCGAGCGCGGGGTCGGTGCCGCGGCGATGTGGTACTGCTTCCACAGCAGCTTGCCGCTCGCGAGCTCCAGCGCCGCCACGCCGCCGCGCGAGGTGCAGCACGGGTAGGCCGGATCGTGCGTCAGCGGATCCTCGATGCTCGAGATCGGCACGAACACACGCCCGTCGTGGACGGCCGGCGCGGCGGTCACGCGCGACAGCACGTGCTCCTCGACCCGCGTGCGCCACAGCACCGCGCCGGTGCCGGCATCGAGGGCGGACACGGTGCTGCTGTCGTCGCCGAACACCACCACGGCGCGCGAGTTTCCGTCGGCCGACGGCGCCGTCGCGACGCTGACGGCGCGCACGATGCGGCCGTCCACCGGATAGGCCCAGCGCGCACAGCCGCTGGCGGCGTCCAGCGCGATCACGTGACTGCTCGAGGCGAGGAACACGCGGTCACCGGCCAGTGTCACCGGGCCCGATGCGCGGCCCGGGTACGCGAAGCTCCACTTCAGTTCCAGTCCCGCAATGTCGGCGGCCGCGATGCCGGCGTCGGCGCGAAAGCGCGAGTTGGCCGCGTCACCGTGGGTGCTGCTCCAGTCCCCGTCGGCGATCGTCACGGGGGCGCCGGGCGTGCGGCACGCATGGGCCATCGGGTCGACCGCGGCTTCCGGGGCGCGGCCCGTCAGGAAGACCACCAGCGACAGCACCTCCCGCTCCGACAGGCCCGCGGCCATCGGTTTCATCGCGCCGTCGACCAGCGCGTGGCGCACGTTCTCGGCCGGCGTGTAGACCAGCGCCGAGCGCGGCGGCACGCGGCCCTGGGGGCGGTCGTGACAGTCCGCGCAACGCGCGCCGTAGAGCCGTGCCGCCGGCGTGTCGGTGTTCGCCGCGGCGGCATTCACGTTGCCGTGCGCATCGAGCAGCGCGGGTCCGGCGCCGGCCGGCATGGCAGCGAGCAGCGCGCCGGCGAGCAGCGCGGCCGAGTAAAAGGTCCTGGTGGAAGATCCGGGCATGGTCTGTTTCCCCGCGCTGAAGCTGGCCTAGAACTCGTAGCGCAGGTCCGCACCCACGCTGCGCAGTTCACGGTAGGTGTTGCTCACGAAGCCGAGCGCCCCGAAATCGATGCCGAACCCGCGCTCCTCCTCGTCGCCGAGGTTGCGCCCCCACAGCGCGAGCGACAGCGCCCCGCGCGGCACCGGGATCTCCTGCAGCGTGAGGCGCGCGTTCCACAGCGTGTAGCTCTCGGTCGCGTCGTAGAGATTGAGCTGCGGCGCGAAGGTGCGCTTGCTCGCATAGGTGCCGTCGACCTGCGCCACGAGCGTGCCGAAGCCGAGCGCCGGGAAGGTGTACTGCAGGATCACGGCGGCGGAATCCGCCGGGCCGCCGGTGAGCGTGCTCGCCACGTCGGAGATGTCGGTCACCAGCGCTTCGCCGTTGCCGTCGAACACCGGGAACCCGGTGACCGGGTCGTTCACGCTGGTCACGAACTTCTTGTAGTCGACGTCGACGTGGCCCCAGGTGAGCGTCACGAGCGCGCTGTCCAGCGGCACGAGGGTGAGGTCCAGTTCCACGCCCTGGGCTTCCGAGGCGCCGGCGTTGACGATCTTCGACGACGCGCCTGCGGTGCCGGCCTCGAACTGCGACACCTGCCGGTCGTCGTATTCGTAGTAGAAGAGCGCGCCGTTCAGGCGCACCCGGTCGTCGAACCACTGGCTCTTGCCGCCGATCTCCCACGACGTGACTTCCTCCTCGTCCACCGGACTCGCGAAGGCGCTGACGGTGGCCGCGCGCACGTTGAAGCCGCCGGCGCGGTAGCCGGTGGCGTACTTGGCGTAGACCATGAGCTCGTCGGTCCAGTGGTAGGTCAGCGTGAACGTCGGGTTGAAGTGGTTCCAGGCGTGGTCGGCCTCCAGCGTGGCGAGCCCGACGTCGTTGAAGCCGTTGGTCAGCGAGGACGTCTTGTCGTCCACGCTCCAGCGCATGCCGAGCACGGCGCTCAGGCGTTCGGTGAGCGCGTAGTCGAACTGGCCGTACACCGCCCAGGCGTCGTTGTCGGCCGTGTAGTCGTAGTCGGACGCGCTCAGCAGGACGCTCTTGGCGAAGCACTCTCCCGCGCACAGCCAGGACTGCGTGTCCGGGTCGAGTTCGCCGAAGACGAACGGCGCGGGGATGGTGTAGCGCTGCGGGTCGAACTGCTCGCCCTCCTCGTGGAAGAAGTAGACGCCCATGTTGTAGCCGAGCCGATCGTCCAGCATCCGCCCGACCAGCTGGAACTCCTGCGACCACTGCTCGTGCTCGTTGAAGCCGGCCGAGACGAACAGCGGTACGTAGCTGCCCGCGGGCACCAGGCTGCCGTCGAAGCCCGGGGCGAGCACGCTGCCGCCGTCGGTCACGAACTCGCCGAAGTCCTGGCTGCCGTAGCGGTTGTCGAACTCGCGCCACGACGAGATCGACTTCAGCGTGGCCGCGCCGAGATCGAGGCTCAGCGTGAGCGCGTGTCCGTCGATCTCGAGGGTCTGGTCCTTGGCATCGCCGGGATAGGGCAGGTGCTGCAGGCGATCGGCGGACGAGGCCGCCAGCGCTTGCTCGTACTGCAGCCCGCCCAGCAGCACGTGCAGCGGCCGCACGTGGCTCAGCTGGCTCAGGTTGGTGTTGGAGTCCTGCTGGTAGTGGTCGTAGACGTAATCGGCGGTGAAGGCGTCGGTCGGCGTCCAGCGTAGCGCCGCGCGCCACGCCTGCTGGTCGTACTGCCCGAGGTCGCCGCCCGTGTAGCTGCTCGAGACCAGGCCGCCGCGCTCGCCGTGGCTGAACGACAGCTTGGCGGCGACGTCGCCGTAGGCGGGGGTGTCCACCGAGGTGCTGGAACGGAAGAGGTCGCGTTCGCCCGCCGTGAATTCCTGCTTCACCCCGAATTCCCCCTTCGGCTTCGCCGTGACGACGTTCACCGCGCCGCCCGTGGTGTTGCGCCCGTACAGGGTGCCCTGCGGTCCGCGCAGCACCTCGATGCGCTCGAGGTCGACGACCTCGAAGGCGGCCGCGGAACTGCGCCCGAGGTAGACGCCGTCGACGTAGATGCCGACGGTGGGATCGACGGCCAGCGAGGGGTCGGCCGAGCTCACGCCGCGGATTCCGAGGGAGTACGCGTTCAGCGAGGCCGGGGTCTTGTCCATGCGCAGGTTCGGCGTGTACGCCGCGATGTCGCCGCTTTCGATCACGCCCAGCGACTCGAGCGCGCCGGCACCGAAAACCGAGAGGGCGATCGGGGTGTCCTGCAGGGACGCCTCGACGCGTTCCGCCGTCACGATCACCTCGTCGAGTCCGCCGCCGCCGGGCGCCGGCGCGTCTTGTGCGCCGGCGGCCATGGACGCGGTCGCAGCGAGGATCGATGCGGACAGCAGGATCGTGGTGGTTCTGATGGCGGTCATGCGTGCGCTCCCTGGGGTGTTATCGAGGTGATCCGGGCGTACGATACAAGACAGATGTCATGGGGGCAAGACAAACGTCTTGTCTTCGCGTGCCCGGCTCGCCTCGATGGGGCCACGCGCCGCGGGGAACGGGTGCGCGCGAGGGCCCCAGCGCGGCGGGCGGCGTGGCCAATTGGCCGCCGCGCACCTAGAATCTGCCGCGCTCGCCGGAAGCGGCGGCGACGCCGCCAGCACAAGGAGACTTCATGGACCGGAGGCGCTTTCCCAAGGTTTCGGACACGGCCCAGGATCGACGCGCGCACATCCTCGAGGCCACCGCCGAGCTGATCGCCCGTGGCGGGCTGGCCAGCATTTCGGTGCGCGTCGTGGCCGACCGGGCCGGCTGTTCGCGCGGACTGGTGGAGCATTACTTCAGGAGCAAGGCGGAGCTGCTGCTCGCGGCGAACCGGTGGGTCAACGAGACCTACCTCGAGCGGGTGGCGCGAGCCGTGGGGGACCTCAGGGGGCTCGCGGCGCTGGAAGCGCGATTACGCAACCTGCTGCCGTATTCCGAGAGCGTGATGGACGAGTGGCGCGTGCGACTGGTGTTCTGGCGCCAGGCCGGCTCCGACCCCGAAGTCGCACGGGGGGCTCACGACTCCTTCAAGGCCGCTTACAACGAGATACTCGCCGACATGCGCTACGCGCAGGAGCACGGCGAGATCCCCGACTCCGTACCCCTGATCGTCACCTCCGAACTGGTGCTGTTCTTCGTGATCGGCATCGCGACCGCGTGCCTCAGCACGGCACGGCTGCGCGAGACGCGTCCGCTCGATCGCCGCGTCGAGATGATCATCGGGCTGCTGAAGAGCGGGCACGTTGGCGCGCTGGAGGTCGGGGATCCCGAGACGGAATTCTGATGTCGCGACGCGGCGTCGGGCGAGCGGGCCTGGCGCTCAGTCCGTTTCGCGCGGGTCGCCGGCGGCGCCGCGGCCGCCCTCCAGCCAGGCCTTCATGGCGGGCGGCAGGCGCTGGCGGTTGA
>CAYXJM010000003.1:18755-21135 GCA_964465455.1 uncultured Klebsiella sp. | reverse complement strand
GCCGCTTCGCTGAGGTTCTGCAGGTGGTCGATCATCGACAGGTAGGCATCGCGCGGATCGCGCCCGCAGAAGACGTAGCGCACGTCCTCGAAATAGGGCAGGCCGTCGAGCGGCGTGTGTGACTTGACGATGCGCGGACCCGGCTGCGCCTCCAGGTCGGCGAGGAACTGCTGCAGCGGCACGCGACGGCTCTCGAGCCAGCGCGAGATCTGCGTGAGCGGGCGCGGCAGGACGGGCGAATCGTGGACCAGCATCGCGCAGAGCATCTGCGTCCAGGTCGTGCCGCACTTCGGTGGCGTGCAGACGACGATGTCGCCGCGGCGAGGCCTGAATCCGTCCCAGCGCGTGCTGTCGGCGGTCGCGTCCTGGTAGACGTGCAGCCGCTGCGGAATCTCCATCGTCATGTCCAGGGGCGGATCATGACAGCTGCAGCTGCCGGCGCAGGAACGCGTTGTAGCCCGCGACGGTCGCCCGCGAGATCGACGACTCGGGCGCCACGGTGTCGTAGGCGTGCGGTGTCTGCGCCGCGACGTGCAGCTCGCAGGGGACACCGGCGGTCTTGAGCCGTTCCGCGTAGGCGCAATCGTCCTCGTAGAAGAGGTCGAGGTCACCGACGCAGATCCAGGCCGGCGGCAGGCCGGACAGGTCCTGGCGGCGGGCCGCCACGGCATAGGGGGGAGCGCTTTCCATGCCGGGCGCCTGGCCGAGGTACCATCCCCAGGCGGCGCGATTGTTCCGGTTGTTCCAGAAGCGATGCGCGAGCTGGTCGAGCTCGGTCTTCGCCGCGGTGCGATCGTCGATCATCGGGTACATCAGGACCTGCGCCGCGGGCTGCGTTCCGCCCGCATCGGCGATGCGGTGCACGAGGCTGGCCGCGAGGCCGCCGCCGGCGCTCTGTCCCAGGATGGCCACGCGTGCCGGGTCGATGCCCAGTTGCCGCGCAGAATCCAGCATGAATTGCCACGCGTCGAAGCAGTCGTCCAGCGCGGCCGGGAACGGATGCTTCGGCGCCAGGCGGTAGTCGACGGACACCACGACCAGGCCCAGGTCCCGGGCCAGCGCCGCGCATTCGCCGTCGTTCAGCCCGGTGTTGCCGATGATGTAGCCGCCGCCGTGCATCCAGAGCAGGCCGGCGCCGCTGGCGTTCTGCTCGGGCCGGTAGATGCGCACGTTGCAGTTCGCGAGGGGCCTGTCCTCGATCAGGACCCCGGGGCACGGCTTGATCTTGTTCGACATCAGCGTCCGCATCAGGAAGCTGATGACGCCGTAGAGGAAACGGTTGTGCACCGGCAGGGTGGGAAACTTCGCGTAGGGTTTGCGCAACTCCGGATGCAGCCTGTCTATATCCATCGCCATGGCTCCTTTGCGGCGCTCAGGCGCCGAAACTGAACTCGACCAGCGCGGTGCCGGTCACCCACTGCGTGATCGGCTCGTAGCAGAGCAGCTCCATGTCGTACTCCTTCACCGCGCCCATCGCGACCAGCCAGTTGCGGTACTCGAGCGCGCCGTTGCCCGCCGTTTCCAGCACGTACTCGTCGCTGAGCGCGAGCATGGCATCGATGTCGCGGCGCCTGATCATGTCGAGCATGCGCTGGTCGAAGTCCACGTTGACCTTGCCCATCTGCGGCATGCCGACCCAGTGGCTCAGTCCGCCGGTGCCGATGATGGCGACGCGCTCGTCGCCCGCGTAGGCGTCCACGGCATCGCGGATCATCTCGCCGATCTGCACGCAGCGCTTCGGCTTGATCAGCGGCTCGACTCCGGCCGCGATGTAGACCGGGATCATCTTCACGTTGTCCAGGTCCTTGATCACCTTCAGGTAGGGCACGAAGAGGCTGTGATCGACGGTCAGCGTCTTCGCCACCGCCCAGTCGAAGCCGTGGTCGCGGCCGTATTCCATGATGTGCGTGGCCAGGCCCGGGTTGTTGGCGATCGGGGCGCGCTTGTGGCCGAGCCAGTTCTCGTGCGGGCCGTCCACGTCGCCGATGCCGATCAGCAGGTTCGGCAGGCAGTGCGGGCCGAATACCGTGTAGTGGTCATCGCCGATCACGATGGCGGTATCGACCTCCAGCTCGGTCATCCGCGCGCGGATGCGCGCGAACGCCTCCATCACGCGATCGAGCTGCCGCTTCTCCGCGACCCCGGGCTGGGATGCGATGAGCGGCACGTGGGCCACCGAAAATGCTCCGACCAGACGGGCCATGTCCTTCTCTCCTCAGATCACGCGCTTTTTCAGGCCGACGAGGCACAGAGCCCCGATCCAGACGCTGCGCACCCAGAGCGCAAGGCGAATGCCGTTGAACTGCCAGCCACGCAGCCCGAAGTTGTTCGGCAGGTGGCCGTCGTTCATCCGTTTCAGGTAATCGAACTGCAGCAGGGG
>CAYXJM010000003.1:0-18655 GCA_964465455.1 uncultured Klebsiella sp. | reverse complement strand
TGTTCGGCAGGTGGCCGTCGTTCATCCGTTTCAGGTAATCGAACTGCAGCAGGGGATTGTTACCGTTCAGCAGCGGCCAGGCCATCATCAGCAGCATGTGGCTCACACCGTGGGCGGCGAGCGCCTTCAGGTCCATCGTCCTCACCATCCTGAATTCCGCGTCGGTGAGCTGGAACTGCGACAGGTAGCCGTCCGGATCCTTCAGGAACGCCCTGGCGCGCTCCGGGTCGTCCCCGAACTCCCACAGGATCCTCTCGATCGTATTCACGCTCATGTGCACACCTCCGGACTCGGGGCGCCGTCGATGCCGGCGCAGGATTCACGGGCACTGCGGGCACGCCTGCGCATGGTCAGCGCTTGCCGCGCGCGATCTCCGCGCTCTCGGTCAGGAACGGCGCGACCACCGCTGCGTTGATCTTGCAGTCGAGGAATACCGGGCCGTCCGGAGCGGCCAGCAGGGGCGCGAGCGCGCGCAGTTCGTCCAGCGTGCGCACGGTGGCCGCCTGGAAGCCGAAGGCCTCCGCGACCGGCGCGTAGTCGATGTCGGGGAACTGCGAGAGTCCCACCGGCATGCCGCGCTCCCGCAGGTGGTGCAGCTCGGCCCCGTAGGCGCAATCGTTCATCAGGACGATCACGAGCGGTATGTCCTCGCGCACCACGGTCTCGAGCTCGCCCATCGTCATCAGGAAGCTGCCGTCGCCGAGCAGCAGCACCGTGGTGCGCCCGGGGGTGCCGGCGGCATAGCCCAGCGCGGTCCCGAAGCCCAGGCCGATCGATGCGCTGTCGCCCGTGTGCTTGCAGCACTCGGGACCGGGCGCCGAGAGGTACGGGATCGTGCCGAACATGTTGCCCGAGTCCCAGACGATGTTGCGATTCGCGGGCAGCAGCCGGTCAAGTTCGAGCGCGAGCGACCTGGCGTCCATCGTGCGCGGCGTGTTCATGGCCTGGAAATCGTCCGCGAGATCGAAGCCGGCCAGCCAGCGCGCGTTCTCCTCGCTGCGCATCGCCATGGCCGCTTGCGGGCGCGCCGGGACGGCCGCGAGCAGTTGTTCCGCGACGAGCCTGGCGTCGCCGACGACCGCGACGTCGGCGTGGAACCAGCGCCCGATGTTGGCGCGCACGCTGTCGACCTGGATCAACGGCACCCCGGCCGGCAGCGCGGTGGCGAAACTGGTGGTCTGCTGGTTCATGCTGGCGCCGATGGCGACGACGCAGTCGGCCTGCTCGATCAGGCGCCGGCCCCCCGCGTTGGAAAAGGAGCCCAGCAGGCCGCAGTCGAAAGGATGGCCGCGGAACATGTCCTTCGCCTTCAGCGTCGCCACGAGGGCCGCGCCCACGTGGTCGGCGAGACGTACGACGGCGTCGCGCGCCCCGGCGATGTGCGCACCCTGACCGACCACGAACAGCGGCTTGCGGCTTTTCTCGAGCAGCGCGACGGCCGCCTGGATCGCGCTGTCGCGCGCCGGTTGCGCCGTGTAGCGCGCGGGCTCGATGCGCCCGGGCGCCGTTGCCGCCGGATCGATGCGCGCCTGCTGCACATTGGAGGGGAGGAGATATGCCGCCGCACCGTGGTGCGCGGCCGCGGCGGCCTGCGCCAGCGTGCGCCGCGCCGTGACGGCGTCGCTGGCCGTGAAGGTCCTGATGCTGGCGGCCTGCAGCAGGGCGGCGGTGTTCAGGTTCAGGCTCTTGCGGTCGGGCCCGACTCCGTTTGGCGCCTTGTCGCCGTTCGGCGCATCGCCGTAGATGAGCAGGACCCGCGAGCCGCTGCGGTTCGCATAATGCGCGCCGTTCATGCCGTTGGTGGTCGCCGGACCGCGGCCGATGATGGCGATCCCGAGCCGTCCCGTCGCGGCGGCATAGCCCTCGGCCATGGCGATCGCGTTGTTCTCGTGCCGGGCGCCGAAGAATCGCACGCCGGCGGCATCGATCATCGTGATCAGTTCGGCGGTGTCGTCGCTCATCAGCCCGAACACGCATTCGACGCCGAGATCCCTGATATCCGCCGCTAGCGCCTCGTAGACGGGCACTGTTGCACTCTGCATTGCCGGTTTTCCCTTCCTCGTGTACCCGCGTCCGCGATTTATCGATTTATCGCGATCGGGGCAACTTAGCGGATGACGGGAAGGCTTGTAAAATCGAGGACGCTTATCGGACCTATCCGCCTCGCTTATACGACGCGTCGCACCGGCCTCGATCGCCTGCATAAGCGTTGCGGATGCGACCGATAAGCGCGAGTGATTTTACCGGGCTTCCCGCCATCGCTAACCTGAGCCCGTCGCGGGAAACGAATTGCAGCAGAAGCCCGGCGCAGCGTGCCGGCGATGAGTCTGCCCTGCGCCCCCGATTCCAACCGCACAGGAGAATGCAGCCCATGGCGATCAAGGTCCTCGGAATTCACCATCACGCGATACGGATCGGCGCCAACAACGAGCCGGCCGACGCCGTCCACGATTTCTATGCGAACGTGCTGGGTCTGGGCCACGACGAAGCCCGGCCCAGCTTTCCCGGCGTTCCCGGCTGGTGGATGAATGCGGGTGATGGCGGGCAGATCCACCTGATCGGCGGCGCGTCGCCGTCCCCGTTCGCGAAGGGCCCCGGACAGGATCCCGCCGCGCCGCACGTCGCGCTCGCCGTCGAGGACATCGTCGCGACCAGGGCCGAGCTCGAGCGCCTCGGGGTGCCGCACTATGCGAGCAGCGCCGGCGACACGCAGCAGATCTTCCTGCACGATCCGTCCGGCAACATGATCGAGCTGCACCAGTTCGACAAGTGCCGGTGCACGTCGGTCAATCGCAAGGGCACGGCGTGACGGCCTGATCCCGCCGCCGCGCTAGCGGGCTGCGTTCGGAAGCTCGAGCACCTCGCCGGCCTTGCGGTCGTCCTCGATCAGGCCGATCACGGCGGCGGCCATCTCTTCCGGCGTCAGCATGCGCACGTCGCGCGTGGCGGCCTCGAGCCACGCCGGAGTGCCGGAGCCGTCGCCGGTCTTCCTCAGCATGGGCGTGTCGGTGATGCCCGGGGCGATCGCGTTGACGCGCACGCCCTGCGCGGCGAGTTCCGCGCAGCAGCGGGTCAGCATGACCACGCCGGCCTTGGACGCGCGGTATTGCGCATCCAGCAACCGGGGACGGAACGCCGTCATCGAGGCGGTGTTGACGATGGCGCCGCCGCCACGCGCGGCCATGAGCCGCGCCGCGACCGCGGTGCCCGCGATGACGGCGGTGAGGTTCACCGAAACCACCAGGGCAATCCGCTCGAGCGGCGTGTGCGGATATTCCGGCAGGCCGGCGACGATCCCCGCGTTGTTGACCACGATATCGAGGCCCTGCTCGCGATCGGCCCGTTCGAGCACGTGCCCGTACGCGAGGTGGTCAGCGACGTCCAGCCGCGTCGGCGTCGCGGCGGCTCCGTGCTTCGCGGCGAGCGCCGCGGTTCCGGCAAGGCCCTCGTCGTCGATGTCGCACAGCGTGAGATGGCGCGCGCCGCGCTCTGCGAGCGCCACGGCTATCGCGCGGCCGATTCCGGCCGCGGCCCCGGTGATCAGCGCCGCCTTTCCCTCGATGTGCATCGCGTGCCTCGCTCCCTGGAATTCGGCGCGCCCGGCCCGGGCAGGACTGTGCCAGGTGTCACTCGTCCACGTCGACGATGCCGAGAGTCCCGGATGGGCAGGAATTCACGGCGAGCTCGACCGCATCCCAGTCCTCCGGATCGGGAACCGGCATGATCACGCGTACCAGCCCGTCGTCCTCGCCCTGGGTGAACACGCGCGGCGCCGTCATGACGCACACGCCGTTGCCCAAGCACTTCGTCGTGTCCGCGACGACTTTCCTCATCTCGTCTCCTCCGCTGCGCCCGGTGCGCTGTCGGGTTACCAGGCCACCGGCAGGGTGTGAAGCCCGTGGGTGAGATAGCCGCGTTTGAACTCCACATCCTCGAAAGGAATCGCCAGGCGCAGGCCCGGCATGCGCTTCGGCAGGCAGTTGAACACCGCCTTCAGTTCGGCGCGCGACAGCTGCTGGCCGATGCACTGGTGTATCCCGAAGCCGAACGCCACGTGAGGCAGCTTCGACTGACGATCGATGTCGAACGTGCCGGGATCGGCAAATACGGCCGGATCGTGGTTGGCCGCCACGACCTGGGGCAGGATGCCTTCGCCGGCCCTGATCGTCACGCCGCGGAACTCGACGTCCTCGAGCGCCACCCGAAAGCCCACGAAGTTGGTGGTCGACCAGTAGCGCAGCATCTCCTCGACGGCCCGCTCGACGAGCTTCATCGACGTGTCCTCGCGCAACCGGCGGAATGTCTCGGGGCTGCGCAGCAGCGACAGCGTGCCGAGGCCGATGATGTTGGCGGTGGTCTCGTGGCCCGCGATCACCAGCGACTGCAGCAGGCTGCAGGCTTCGTCGTAACCCAGGTTCCCGGGTCGTATCTGGTCCAGGATGAGTCGCCCCATCAGGTCGTCGTGCGCTTCGGGGTTCTTCTCCTTGTCGCCGAGGATCTCGCGCATGCGCGCGCGTATCTCCTGCTGGGCCTGGCGCGCCAGCGCGGCGTCCAGGTTGGTGGAAACGACGAGCCCGGCGCGCTCGTGAAAAAACGCGTGTTCTTCGTAGGCGATGCCGAGCATCTTCAGGATGACGCTCGTCGGCACGGCCAGCGCGAAGCGGCTCTGCAGATCGAGCGGCGGGCCCGCTGCGAGCATGCGGTCGATCAACCCGTTGATCACCGTCTCGATCAGCGGTTGCAGCGCCTGTACCCGCGCGACCGTGAATTCCTTCATCAGCGCGCGGCGAAGACGCGTGTGGTCGGGCGGGTCCGTGTAGTTGATCGGTATCACGCCCTCGGTCGACGCCGCCACCGGCCGCGAGGTACTGAGCTGCGGATAGCCTTCCTTCCTGAGGTCGGCGCTGAAGCGGTTGTCCGCGAGCAGGGCGCGAACGTCTTCGTAGCGCGTCGCGAGCCAGGCGGCATTGCCGTTCGGCAGTCGCACCTTCTGCAGCGAAGCGCTCTTGCGCAACGCCTCGTATTCGACAGGAGGCCCGTCGTGCGGGCGATCGAAGGGGAACAGCGGAAGCGTGTCGCCTTGATCCATCGGATCGACTCCTGTTGGCGCGGACATGAGCGCTGTCAGCGTCCTGCGCAAGGAGGCTAGTCGCGGCGGCGATCGAAATCAACAATGGCGCGATGCGGCGTCGCAGCGGGCGCACGCACGCATCAGCGTGACGGATGCCTGCGATAAGCGATACTGATTTTCCGTCGCTTGCGCGCCGCGCGTGGCGATGCGCGGACGAGTGCGCGCAGCGTCATGGCTGCTAGAATGCCACGCCGTCACTCGCGCGGCGCAGCGGTGTCTGCGCCGGGCCGGCGCCCGGCAGCATCCTTTCCCTCCAATTGCAGCGAAGCCCGTCACGATGTCTCTCGATATCACCGTACTCGACCAGTCACCCGCGCTTGCCTCGCCGTCCGGAGCAGGGGGGCTGGCACTGTCCGTGGAACTGGCCACGGCGGCCGAGGCCTGGGGCTACAAGCGCTACTGGGTGGCCGAGCACCACAACGCGGAGAGCTACGCCGGTTCCGCGCCGGAAATCCTCATCGCCCATCTCGCGAGCGGCACGACGCGCATCCGCGTCGGCAGCGGCGGCGTGATGTTGCCGCACTACAGTCCGTTCAAGGTCGCCGAGCAGTTCGGCGTGCTGTCGACCCTGTACCCGGGCCGCATCGACCTCGGTATCGGCCGTGCCCCCGGTGCCGACGGGGTGGCCAGTCATGCGCTGGCCTATCCGCACGAGCCGCTCCACGAGGACGTCTACCCGCAGCAGGCGCTGCTGCTGAAGGGCTTCTTCGACAGGAGCATCCCGCCGAGCCATCCCTACGCGCAGTTGCGCGTGAAGCCCGACGGCGTCCCGGCGCCCGAACTGTGGATGCTGGGCTCCAGCGGCGGCAGCGCGGCGCTGGCCGGCAGCCTCGGCTACCGGATGGCGCTGGCCCTGTTCATCGGTCCGCAGGAGCGTCCCGTCGGCATCATCGACAGTTACGAAAGCGCGTGGCGCGCGGCAGGGCACGCGGGGGATCCCGAGGTCATGGTGGTGGTGGCCTGCTTCTGCGCCGCGACGAAGGACGAGGCCCGGTTGATCGCCGCTACCCAGGCCTACTGGAAAGTGGGCGCATTCCGCCACGGCCGGGTGGAGGGATTTCATCCGCCCGGGGAAGCGACGCAGCTCAGCAGGAAGCTGAGTCCCGACGACCAGGCTTATTTCGAGATCACGCGCGAGTCGGGCATCTACGGCACCGCGGACGAATGCCTGGAGCGCCTCGGGCAGCTGCGCCGGAAATACCGCGCCCGCGAACTGGGAGTGGTGACGGTCACCTACGACCAGCAGAGCCGCCTGGACAGCTACCGGATGCTCGCCGGGCGGTAGACGGCCGCGCCGATCGCCTGCGCTAACGGTCCTTGCGCCCGCCGAAGAACCATTCGATGTTCACGTAACGGCGCAGCAGCCACCAGCGGCGGGTGCTCGCCGGATCCTCGTCGGTGCGCCGGTCCTGCGTCTTGCGCTGCTCTGCTTCCGGCGTCACGTCGGCGCCACGTCCGTTGCGCCGGTCGACGCCCGAGCGGGGATCCTTGAACATGCGTGCTCTCCAGTCACGGCCCACATTGCTGGCGTTGTCGTTGTTGTTTTCTTCAGGGCCGTCCGGAAGCGTCGTAACCTGTTTGGGTCACGCCGAACTGCGCCGAGCACTAAATTAGTACATGCCGGTACGATTGCAAGGCGGGGCCGTGACGTGGCCCGCAAGACGCGGCGGGGCGGCGCGCGCCGCGCCCGTGCCGGCTGCGCCTCAACCCGGCACGCCGGGCGGCAGCAGGTGGTGGCGTAGCGCCTCGCGCAGGTCGTCCGGGATCGGCGTCGGACCCTCGGCGTCGGCGTTGACCAGCACGACCCTGGCGAATCCCGCGCACCGACCCTCGCTGAACAGCGCGATCGCGAGCGTCTGCGAGCTGCGGCCGAGCTGCGCCACGGCGACCTTCATCGTGACCGGCTGCGGGTAGTTCACCTCCGCCAGGTAATCGATGGCCATGTGGGCCACGAGGAAGCGCAGCCCGGGCCGTCGCCGCAGGCCGTGCGTGCGCTCCAGCCCGGTGTAGAACGAGACGCGCGCCTCCTGGTAGAACTCCGTGAGCCGGGCGTTGTTCAGGTGCCCGAGCGTGTCGACGTCGCTGAAGCGCGGCGTGATGTCGATGCTGTGGCGATAAAGGGCGGGATCCAGCAGGCGCGGGTCGATCTTCATGGGCGGTCCGGTTTGCGGCGGCGCGGGTCTCGCCGACGGTGAGCGTGAATCGGGGCGGGCGGGAATTCTCGTGCATCGCTCGGGACGCGTCCAGCCGCGCCGGCGGCGCGCGCCCGGGTGGCTTTTCGGGGCGCTCCTGCGGCATCCTTGCGCCTGCGGCGCGCAGGTTCCGGTGAGCGATGCGGCCGACACCCGAGAATTGCCGAGGAGCCCGAGAGATGAGTCCGAAAGTGGCACTGGTTACCGGCGCGGCCGCCGGCATCGGCGCGGCCTGCGCCAGGCGGCTCGCCGCGGACGGCATCGCGATCGGCGTGCTGGATGTCGATGCCGAGCGCTGCGCCGGCACCGTGGCGGCCATCGCGGCCGCTGGCGGCAGGGCGATCGCGCTCGGGGCCGACATCTCCGACCGGGCCGCGGTCAGGGCCGCGCTCGCGCGGCTGCGCGAGGCCTTCGGTGCGGTCACCATCGTCGTGAACAACGCCGGCATCACCGGCTTCGTGCCGTTCGAGGAACTGACCGACGAGCAGTGGGACCGCATGTACGCGGTCAACGTGAAGGGCACCTTCATCGTGACGCAGGAAGTACTGCCCGACATGAAGGCCGCGCGCTGGGGACGCGTCGTCAACATCTCCTCGTCGAGCGCGCAGACCGGCTCCGTGAACATGGCGCATTACTCTTCGTCCAAGGGCGCGATCATCTCGCTCACGCGGACACTGGCGCAGGAGCTCGGGCCGCTCGGCATCACGGTCAACAACATCCCGCCCGGCTCGGTGATGAACACCCTCATGTCGGAAGCCGCGCGGCAGCGCGCCGGAAGCCGGATGGAGAGCCTGCTGGCCGCGCTGCCGGTGCGTCGGCAGGGCGAGCCCGAAGATATCGCCAATGCCTGCGCCTGGCTGTGCGCGGAGGCGAGCGGCTACGTGACCGGCCAGACCATCGGCGTCAACGGCGGGCGCGTCGTCAGCTGACGCGGGACCGTAACTTTTTTCACCAGGCGACGGGAGAACAGTGTGAGCGACAACAGGACCGGCGAAGGCGTACAGCTCGATCTCAGCGATGTCGAGCATCGCGTCGGCAAACCGATCGGTGGCGGCCAGCTGTGGGAGCCGTGCGCGGCGAGCGACATCCGCCGCTGGGTCATGGCGATGGACTACGTGAACCCGCTGCACTGGGACCAGCGCTTCGCCGCGAACACGAAGTTCGGCGGCATCATCGCGCCGCAGTCGATGGCGGTCGCGCTGGACTATGGCCACGGCGTCGCCCCGGCCTGTGTCGGCCGGATTCCCGGCTCGCACCTCATCTTCGGCGGCGAGGAGTGGTGGTGGTACGGCACCCACATCCGCCCCGGGGACCACCTCACGCAGGAGCGACGCTTCTACGACTACAAGGTGACCGACACGAAGTTCGCCGGGCCCACGATGTTCTCGCGCGGCGACACCGTCCACCGCAACCAGCACGGCAACCTGGTCGCGAAGGCGCGTTCCACGGCGATCCGCTACCTGGCCGCGGAAGCCGAGAAGCGCGGCATGTACGCCAGCCAGCTCGGCAAGGTCAAGCGCTGGACGCAGGCCGAGATCGCCGACATCGACCGCATCCGCACCGACTGGTACATGTCGAACCGCGAAGGCAGGTCGCCGCATTTCGAGGAGGTGAAGGTCGGCGACAGGCTGCCGCGCCGCGTCATCGGGCCGCACAGCATCGCCAGCTTCACCACCGAATACCGCGCCTTCCTGTTCAGCATCTGGGGCACGATGTACTGGTATGCGCCGCCGGGCATCGAGGATCCGTGGGTCAACCAGGACCCGGGCTGGGTCGAGGGCTTCGGCTTCGACGAGGAGCTCGCGCTGATCGACCCGCGCGCGCGCGACGGGCTCTACCTCGGGCCCTCGCGCGGCCACATCGACGACACCAAGGCGGGCGAGGTCGGCATGGCGCGCGCCTACGGCTACGGCGCGACCATGGCGGCGTGGAACACCGACTACCTGGCGTTCTGGGCGGGGCACGACGGCATGGTGCGCCACGCCAAGTCCGACTTCCGCGGGCCGGCGTTCGAGGGCGACGTCACCTTCATCGAGGGCGAGGTGGTCGAGAAGATCGAGACCTCGGAATGGGGCGTGCCGCTCGTGCGCGTCAAGGTGCGCATGAGCAACCAGGACGGCACCACCGTCGTCACGTCGGTGAACGAGGTCGAGCTGCCCTTCTGACCGACGCATTTATATACAACATTGCTGTTCAATTCGATTGCTGGCGGCCGCGTATCCGGTTATCCTCGCCGGCCATGCAAGGGCGTGAACGAGCGGTCCGGGGTTCCCTGCGGGTTCCGCGCACGATGATGTCAACCGGCGACCCGGGCGGGTCGCGAGTCTGAGGGAGAGATAGCTGTCATGGGCGTACCTGTTTACAAGCGGATCCTGGAGCTGTTCGAGGCGGAGGGCATAAACACCCTGTTCGGCATTCCCGACCCGAACTTCGTGCACATGTTCCTCGAGGCCGAGAAGCGCGGCTGGACGGTCGTCGCGCCGCACCACGAGGCCGCCGCCGGTTTCATGGCCGAGGCCGCCTCGCGCATCACCGGCAAGCCGGCGCTCTGCATCGGCACGCTGGGCCCGGGCATCGCCAATGCCGCGCCTGCCATCCAGTGCGCGCTGGTGGAGAATTCCCCGGTGATCTTCCTGAGCGGCCAGCGCGCCCGCGTCACCGAGCAGCGCGTGCGTCGCGGCCGTATCCAGTTCGTCAAGCAGATGCCTCTGTTCGAGAACTCGGTGAAGTACGCCGCCTCGATCGAGTACGCCGACCAGACCGACGAGATCATCCGCGAAGGCATCCGCCAGGCGCTGGGCGGCACGCCGGGGCCGGTCTACATCGAATACCCCAGCCACATCATCACCGAAGAGCTGGACGTGCCGGAGCCGCTGCCTCCCGCGCGCTATCGCCTCGTGAACCAGGGCGCGGACGTCGACCGCATCGCCGAGGCCGCGGCGCTCATTCGCGCCGCGAAGAACCCCATCCTGCTGGTCGGCCACGCGGTGCACACCACGCGCATGGGCGCGGCGGTCAAGGAACTGGCCGAGCTCATGAACTGCCCGGTCATCCAGACTTCGGGCGGCACCTCCTACATCCCGGGCCTCGAGGACCGCACCTTCCAGTACGTGTTCTCGAACGCCTCGATCGAGGCCGTCACGGAATCGGACCTGTGCCTCGCGCTCGGCACCGAGCTCGGCGAGCCGGTGCACTACGGCCGCTGGCGCTACTGGGTGAAGAACGAGGCGATCCGCAAGTGGATCTACGTCGAGCAGGACCCCGCGGCGATCGGCGTCAACCGCCCGATCGACGTGCCGCTGGTCGGCGACCTGCGCGGTGTGGTGCCGCAGCTGGTGGCCGCGCTGAAGGACACGCCGCGCGCGCCGGCGCCCGGCCTGGCCAAGTTCATGAAGGACGGGCAGGCGGAGCTCGACGCGCTGGCCGAGGAATCGCTGACCCGCAGCGACGGCAACGGCGAAGTGCCGATCCACACCTCGCGCTTCGTGGTGGAAGCCACGAAGGCCTTCCCGAAGGACGGCATCATGATCCGTGACGGCGGCGCCACGGTGATCTTCCAGTGGACCTATTCGCAGTGCAAGCCGCACGACGTGATCTGGAACCAGAACTTCGGCCACATCGGCACCGGCCTGCCTTACGCGACCGGCGCGATGCTGGCCGACAAGGCCGCCACCGGCAGGCAGCGTCCGGGCATGCTGCTCACCAGCGACTCCTCGTTCCTGTTCCACATCGGCGAGCTCGAGACCGCGGTGCGCTGCAAGCTGCCGCTGGTCTGCGTGGTCGGCGTGGACAACGCGTGGGGCCTCGAAGTGGGCGTCTACAAGCGCACCTTCGGCCAGGGCACGGCCGAGACCGGCGTGCACTGGGGCAAGGGCGTGCGTTTCGACAGGATCGGCGAGGGCTTCGGCTGCCACGGCGAGTACGTCACCCGCGCCGAGGACATCGGCCCGGCCATCGCGCGCGCCTATGCGAGCGGCAAGGTGGGCGTGGTGCACGTCGTGATCGACCCGAAGGCGAATTCGGAGGAAATGCCGAAATACGCCGAGTTCAGGACCTGGTACGCCGAAGGCACGCAGTAAGGCGCCGCCTCGCGCCGGGCTCGACACGCGCCGCGCTGGCAACAGCGCGGCGCGTTGCGTTTCGGGGCAGCGCGCGGCCTACAGGCCGTAGCGGCGGCGGATGGCGTCGAAGCGGACGTGCAGTTGCGCCAGCCGCTCCGCGGGCGTCACGCGCGCGCTGTCCGCGGGCAGCGCCGCGGCGAGATCGGCGTGCTTCAGCACCCGGGTGTCGAAGGCTGTAGCCGCGGTGCTCATCAGGTTGCGGTAGGTGAGGTTGCCGGCCGCGAAGCCCTGGGTGTCGAGCCAGTTGTGGTAACCGGGATCCGCGTGCGCGAGCACGAGCCGCACCTTGCCGTCGCGGTCTACGCGCGTGCGGGCCGGCGTGCAGCTGACCGGCCGGTACAGGTAATCCAGGCTGTTCATGAAGGCGCCGCCCAGCGACACCATCCAGAAGCCGTCGTGCGCATCGAACTCGACGATCAGCGCCTCGTCGGGCGCGAGCGCCCAGCACAGGTGCGCGGCCAGCCGTCCGCGCCTGGCGTCGTCGGCGCTGGTGGCGGCGCGCTCGGGCGGGAAGCGGTTCAGGCAGCCCGGGTCGACGACGCCGCCGCTGTAGCGGTAGGGGTGGTCGGGCCAGTCGCGCATCATTCCGGCGAGGAAATCGCCGGCCCAGTCCATCGCCTCGATCAGCGTGGCGGGCGTGGGCAGCGGGCGGGGGGTGTCCATGCCGACGCGCTCGATCGAGAGGCGCGCGGGCGTCTCGTCCCAGCCGTCGAAGCCCTGGCGGATGAAGAGCTTGCGCGTCTCCGGCGTGGTCGGCAGCCAGTTCGCCGCGCGCGGCTCGCCGCCCAGCCAGAGCTCGAAGCTGCCGTCCGCCGCGGTCTCGAGCTGGTGCCCGAACAGGTTGGCCTCGGGAATGTCGCCGAACGGTTCGTGCAGGCTCGGCCAGCCGGTCCCGGGCTGCGTCGCCGGGCGTCGGCCCTGCACGGTGAAATTGAGGAATCGCGCGGTGCCCGTGTTGCCCGTGATGCGGTAGACGTGCCGGCCGTCGATCCACGCCTGGCGGTAGCTCAGGTCCGCCGCGTCCCCGCCGAGCTTGCGCGTCGGGGTGCAGAAGGCGTGCAGCATCGGGTAGCGCGTGTCCTTCGTCTCCAGGGCGAGATCGAAGGCCTGCCCGAGGTTCTGCGTCAGGAAGCGGAACGCGTCCGCCCGCTGCAGGGGATTGGCGGGATTGTGCGGCTTGAAGGCCTGCTCGCCGGCATCGCGCAGCTGCGCGCAGAAACGTCCCCACGCCTCGCGCAGGGCCGCGTCGTCGGGACAGTCGCCGAAGCTCACGCGCTTCCCCGCGACGGCGCGAGCCGTTCCAGCAGCGCGCCGACGCGGGCAGCGGCGCGCGCGAGTGCCGCCGGCGCGCCCTCGGCGTCGATGCGCGGGCCGAGCAGTTCCAGGTCGAAGGCCCCGCCATAGCCCGCCGCGAGCAGCGACGCGACGAGGCGCTCGAGCGGGATGGCGCCGTCTCCCGGCACCGCCCGCGCCGGCAGCGCGCGGTCGCCGTAGACGTAATCGGAGAGCTGCACCAGCCGGCAGCGCGGCATCGCGCGCGCGAACAGCTGCTCGAGCCCCGCCTCGGCCCAGCAGAAGAACAGTTCGATGCAGACGCCGAGCCCGGCCCGCTCGGCCAGCGTGACGGTATCCGCGAGCGAGTGCGCGATGTGGATGTCGGCGTAGAGGGCGGAGGCGTTCTCGATCGCGAGTTCCACGCCGGCCGCGCGCGCGCGCTCGACGCAGGGCGCGATCGCCTCGCAGAAGCAGTCCGCCGCCTCCTCCCAGCCGAGATCGCCGTGGCCGCCGGTCAGCATGTAGATCGAACGCGCCTCCAGCGCGGCGGCGGCGTCGATCAGCCGCGCGAGCGCCTCGCGCGAGGCGTGCCACGCGGTGCGGTCCGCCGCGAGGTGGCCGGCGTGGAAGACGTGCGCAATGGTCTCGACCGCGATGTCGCCGCCGGCCAGCGCGCTGCGCGCCTCGTCGAGGGCGCCGGGTGCCAGCAGCGCCGGGCCGATGAAGCCGATGCGTCGCGCGCCGAGGCGCCGGCACGCGCGCACGTAATCGGACAGGCCGGTTCCGCCGAAGCACATCTGGTGGACGGAGATCCGCTCGTGCATGCGTGCTCCCGTCGTGCCGGCCTAGCGGCGCTTCTCGATGTCGATGCCGAAGCGTTCGCGATACGGCGCGAACTCCTCGTGCAGGGCGTCGATGTCGCCGTCGATCAGGTCGGTGGAGTAGACGAACTTGCCGTGCCGGTCGCCCTTGTTGCGCGCGAGGTAGTCGCGCATCGCCGTCTCTGCCGCGGTGCTCCACGGGTAGCCGGCGAAGGCGTAGAAGCCGCGGATCGTGCCGACCTGGTCCGCGACGAAGTCCTGGTAGCGCACGTGGTGGATGCGCGGGTCGTCGATCATCGGGTTCTGCAGGATGGCGTGGAAACCCGCGCGGCCGAGCGCGGTGTGGATCCGCGACTGCCCGGCCATGTCGACGGTGCCGGTCAGCCCCTCGGTGAGGTCGGCCGCCATGCGGATGCGCGAGGCAATGCTCTGCACCGGGTCGCGGTGGATGTAGAGCACGCGCGCGTCCGGATAGCAGTCGAAGAAGGCGGCGAAACGCGCCGCGTGGAAGCCCTTCAGCACCCAGCGCCTGCGCGGCCGACCGTGCTGGATCGCCTGCAGCATCATGCGGTGGATGCGGTACTGCGCCGGCGGGTCCGCGGGCAGGCCGCCGACGACCATGCCCATCGGCACGCGCCACCACGCGGTCGGCGTCAGCACGCGGAAGTCGAAGGCCCAGGTGCGCTCGTCCTCGGGCAGCCCGTCGCCCAGCATGTCGTTGTAGGGGTGGCTGCGCAGCCAGTTCGGCAGCCGCGCGTTGATCTCGCGCCACTCGGCATCGGCTTGCGCGCGCCGCGGATCGTCGGCCGCGGCGAGCCCCGGCGGCGGCGAGGGATGCATCACTTCCCAGAAGCGCAGCGCGCGCGACGCCGGGTCGAGCGCGAGCAGCGCGTGCAGCAGGGTCGTGCCCGATCGCGGCTCGCCGGTCACGACGAGCGGCCGCTCGATCACCTCTCCGGCGAGCCCGTACTTGCGGTGGTCGTCGAAGAAGCGCAGCCGGTCCGTGAGCAGCCAGTGGATGTTGGCCGCGGCGAGGCGTTCGCCCGCGTCGTCCATGTTCGCGCCGCGCACGAGCGCAACGGCCCGCGCGAAGCGCTCGCGGAACGTGGGGTCGCCCCAGTCCGAGAGGGCGGTGGCGTGCTCGGCCGCGGCGAGCAGCGCGTCGGCGTCCGGCAGGCCGGCCATGCTCAGGCCGGCTCCGCGAGCCGCAGGAGCTCGTCTTCCGCCTCGCGCACTTTCTGCGCCGAGAGGGCGCCGTAGCGCAGGCCCGCCATGCCGCCGTAGTCGAGGATCTTCGGCACGCGCAGTCCCGCGTCGCAGTAGCCCTTCACGATGCGGGCCACCTGCTTCGGCGTGCCGTGCGGCACCAGGTCGAGGATCGCGCGCGGATCGACCTTGCCGAGGAAGTCGAGGATGCGCTCGCGCGTCAGCACGCCGGGGTCGATGTCCTGGTAGCCGCGCCAGTGCTCGCCCATCGGGTGCGCGTGGCCGAATTTGCGCAGCTCCGCCGCGGAGATCTGCAGCAGGATCGCCTTGACCAGCGGCGCCTGCAGCATCGCGGCCAGCTCGTCGTCGTCGCCGATCAGGCAGGTGATGATGAAGGCGGGCACGATCGCCAGCGGGTCGCGCCCGGCGCGCTCGGCGGCGTCGCGCACGACCTGCAGCTTCGCCGCGTAGTCTTCCGGCGACCACGCGCCGGCCGGCCACCAGCCGTCGGCGTGGCGGCCCGTGATCGCGAGCATGCGCGGCCCGCTGGCGCCGATCCAGATCGGGGGGCAGCGGCCGTTGCAGAGCTCGGTGTCCATGCGCGCGTGGTGCAGGCGGAAGAACTGCCCGTCGAAATCGACCGGGCCCTCGCTCTGCCACAACAGCCGGATGACCTGCAGCGCCTCCTCGAAGCGGCCGACGGGCCGGGAGAAATCGAAGCCGTAGGGCACGGTGTTCTCGGTCTCGCCGCTGCCGAGGCCGAGGATGAAGCGGCCCCGCGAGAGGTGGTCGAGCGTCAGCGCCGTCTGCGCCAGCATCGCGGGGTGGCGCCGCACCGTGTCGACGACGCTGGTCGCGATCGGGACGTTGCGCGTCAGCACCGCCGCGGCGCCCGCCACGGCCATCGCGTCGAGGTGGCGGTGCGGCGAGGGCGAGGCGGTGGCGAGGTCGGTGAATTCCGGGGTCCAGATCGAATCGGGCCAGAAGCTGACCATGTGGTCGGGCAGCCAGATCGAGTGGTAGCGCCCGCTGTCGAGCGCTTCGATCTGGTCGATCGCGAGCGGCAGCGTGGTGCGCAGGAAGGCGGCGGGCTGGACCTTCATGACGTGGCGCCCCCCTCAGGCCTTCGTCGGGATCCGGAAGCGCTCGACGTAGTCCCGGAAGTGGCGGCGAACGCCTTCCTTCGTCAGGCCGTATTCCTCCAGCGAATACTCGTGCGTGCCGTGCTTGCCCTTCGGGTTGCCCGACAGGTAGGCGCGCATCGCGGTTTCGGCGGCCGCGGTGAAGGGCTCGTCGAAGTGCGCGTAGAGCGCCTTCATCTGGCCGATCGGGTCGCGCAGCTGGTCCTCGTACTGGATGTCGAAGATCGCGTGCTCGCCGTGCCGGTCGCGATAGTCGTTCTGGCGCTGGATCATCAGCGTGAAGGTCTCGACCATCTGCCGGCCGATGAGCTCGAGATCGACGTGGTCGCTGTACATCCGGCGCACGGCCTTGATCAGGCTGCAGGCCGAGCCGACGACGTCGACCGGGTCGCGGTGGGTCATGGCGAGCTGGGCATCGGGGAACACCGTGGTCAGGTCGTTCAGGTACAGCGGATGCCAGGGGTTCTTCAGCGTCCAGCGACCCGGCGCGTGGGCCTGCAGCAGCTGCAGCAGACGCTTCTCGTAGCGGAAGGCGGGAAGGTAGCTGGCGCGGTGCAGGAACCAGTCGCGGTAGCTCGGGATGCAGGCCTGCGCCTCGTAGACCTGGGCGCAGAACGAGGGCGTCATGGCGAACTGGCACTCGGTGGGGCTGTCGGCGTCCTCGTGGTGGATCGCCGAGATGTGCGGCACGAACTTCAGCGCCATGTCGACGGCCGCCTGCGCCTTGTCGAAGCGCGGGCCGGCGTGCAGTTCCTCCGGCGTGGGCGGGGGCACCGAGTCGAAGGCCTCCCAGCGCAGCAGCGAGCGGCGCGCCGGGTCGGCGTGCAGGAGGTTGATCGTGAGCGTCGTGCCGGTGCGCGGCAGCCCGAAGACGAACAGCGGCTTCTCGATCGGCTGCTCGAGCAGCGCGGGGTGCTTCTTCAGCCAGTCCTCGACGCGCATGCGGTTCACCAGCGTGTTGACCAGCGCGCCGGTCGCGCGCTGCATGCCGGCCTCCGTGAACCGGGCCTCCTTCTCGTAGGCCTCGAGCAGGATGCCGAGCCCTTCGAGGATCGCCGGGTCGCCGATGTCCGTCAGGCCACTCTGCGCCCGCGCGGCGGAAAGGATCTCGTCAACCGTCATCGAAAATACTCCGTGCTCCTGCCGGGTGAATCGGCCCGCGCGGCGCGCGGGCAGGGCATTCTATGCCATTGCGGCCGCGATCGCCGCGGTGGATGATGTCGTGACACCGCCAGAAGGAGATTCCGCGTGACCGATGACGCCTACGTTCCGCCGAAGGTCTGGACCTGGAACCGTGACCGCGGCGACCCTTTCGCGAGCATCAACCGCCCCGTCGCGGGACCCACGCACGAGAAGGAGTTGCCGGTCGGCCGGCATCCGCTGCAGCTCTATTCGCTGGCCACGCCGAACGGGATCAAGGTGACGGTCATGCTGGAGGAACTGCTGGCGCTCGGGCACGAGGGCGCCGAGTACGACGCGTGGCTGATCAACATCCTCGACGGCGAGCAGTTCGGCAGCGGCTTCGTCGCGGTGAACCCGAACTCCAAGATCCCGGCGCTGCTCGACCGCAGCACGCCGGCGCCGACGCGCGTGTTCGAGTCCGGCGCGATCCTGCTCTATCTCGCCGAGAAGTTCGGCGCCTTCCTGCCCGCCGATCCGACCGTGCGCGCGGAGTGCCTGTCGTGGCTGTTCTGGCAGATGGGCGCCACGCCCTATCTCGGCGGCGGCTTCGGGCACTTCTATGCCTACGCGCCGGTCAAGATCGAGTACGCGATCGACCGCTGCACGATGGAGGTCAATCGCCAGCTCGACGTGCTCGACCGCCACCTCGCGCAGCACGAGTTCATGGCGGGCAGCGACTACACGATCGCCGACATGGCGATCTGGCCGTGGTACGGCGCGCTGGTGAAAGGCAAGCTCTACGGCGGCGGCGAATTCCTCGACGTCGGGTCGTACACGCACGTCCTGCGCTGGGCCGACGCCATTGCCGCGCGTCCCGCCGTCAGGCGCGGGCGCATGGTCAACTGCACCTGGGGCGATCCGGCCGGGCAGCTGCACGAGCGCCACGACGCCGGCGATTTCGAGCACCGCACGCAGGACAAGCTCGGTGCCCTGGGCGATATCGACGGCTGAACGCCGTGCAGCCGGTGCGCGAGCTGCTGAACCGGATCCGCTGGGACGCGGGCTTTGGCGGCGAGTTCGAGATCGCGTTCGTCGACCACGCGAAGCCGGAACTCGAACGCGTCGCGGTTCGCGACCTGCGCTTCGACCCCGATGACCACTTCTCGTTCGAGTGGCTGGGCGAGGAGGGCGAGTGGGTGTCGATACCGCTGCACCGTATCCGGCGGGTCTACCGGGACGGGGTGCTGATCTGGAGCCGGCCGGGCCCGGATTGAACGCGCCCCGGTCCGCGGCGGGCGAAGTGCCAGCGCCGCAAACGCAACGGAGGGATTCGCGATGGAAAGCCCCGTTCACGCACTCAGCGACCTGTTCCGCCAGCTGGGCCTGCCCGACGACGCCGCGAGCATCGAGCACTTCATCGCGACGCACCGCCCGCTGGCGCCGCACGTCCCGCTGGCCGAAGCCTGCTGCTGGAGCGCCGCGCAGGCCCAGTTCCTGCGCGAGCAGCTGTTGGCCGACGCCGACTGGGCGGAAATCGTCGACACGCTCGACGCGCGCCTGCGTGCCTGACGCGCGGCCCGCGCTCACGCCACGTCGGCGCGCCGTACCGGCCGGCCGAAATCCGGGTCGTTGCTGACGCGTCGCG
>CAYXJM010000002.1:11925-38673 GCA_964465455.1 uncultured Klebsiella sp. | reverse complement strand
TGGAAGGGCTGCCCGCAGTTCGCCGACGAGGACCTGTCGATGTCCCCGGTCAGGGTCGACACGTGGGCGGGCTGGGTGTGGATCAACATGGATCCGGACTGCGTGCCGCTGCGCGAGTACCTGGCGCCGCTGCCCGAGAAGCTCGACGCCTTCGAGTGGGACCTGTGCCGCATCCGCTCCTACCAGACCATCATCTTCCCGATCAACTGGAAGGTCGCGCTCGAAGCCTTCGTCGAGGCCTACCACGTCGTGGGCACCCATCCGCAGCTGCTGCGCTGGGGACATGGCCAGCCGGCGCCGATCGACGCGGGCCCGCTGCACGGGGCGCACTCGGGCTCGCGCGACTACAAGTTCGACGGCTCGGGAGAGTTCACCGATCCGCGCAAGTACCTGGCGTCGACCGCGGAGAACACCTATCACCAGCTGCACGGGCTCTATCACGACGAAGGCCTGCGCGCGGTGCGCCGGCTGCTGACGGAAGTGCCCGAAGGCGCCTCGCTGCAGGAAGTGCAGGCGGCGATGTCCAGGTTCCGCCGCGAGGAGATCCTGAAGTCCGGCGCGCGCTACCCGGAGCAGCTGACCCCGGAGCACCTGCGCGCCATCGAGTGGCTGATCTTCCCGAACTCCAGCGTCCTGCCGTCGGTGGAAGGGGCGTTCTGGTACCGCTCGCGCCCCAACGGCGACGACCCGGATTCGACGATCTTCGACATCTGGAGCCTGGGCCGCTACGCGCCGGGCAAGGAGCCGAAGGTGGAGCAGGAAATCTACCGCAACCTCGAGGACTTCAAGGGCAGGAACCCGATCCTGGAGCAGGATTTCAGCAACATGATCGCGGTGCACAAGGGCATGCGCTCGCGTGGCTGGAAGGGAGCGCGGCCGAACCCGACCCAGGAGAACAACATCTCCAACATCCATCGCGGGCTGCACAAGTATCTCTTCGGTGATGCCTGAGCGGCGCAGCGCGGCGTCGGCGCGAGCGGCCGGGCGTCGCGTGCCGGCCCCGCGCCAATCCGATTCATCGTTCCGGGAGGTCACGCTTGGCTGATCAGTCGCAACAACGGGTCGCCTGGATTACCGGTGGCTCGACCGGCATCGGCTTCGCCATCGCCCGGGAGCTCGCACAGGCGGGCTACCTCGCGGTGATCTCGGCGCGCAACGAGGACGGGCTGCGCGCGGCATGCGCCGAGCTCGCGGCCGCGGGCGGCAAGGCGGACTACGTCGTGATGGACGTCGCGCGCCGCGACGAGGTGGAGGAGGGCTGTCGCCGCATCCTGGCGCGACACGGGCGCATCGACGTGCTGGTCAACAACGCCGGCTTCAACGTCAAGGCGCGCAAGTGGGAAGACCTCGTTCCCGAGGAATTCGACGCGGTGATCGCCGCGAACCTCTCCGGCACCTTCTACGCGATCCACGCCGTGCTGCCGTCGATGCGCGCCAACGGCGCCGGCATGATCGTCAACGTCGCGTCCGTGGCGGGCAAGCAGGTCAGCCTCGATGGCGGCGTCGCCTACTCGGTCGCCAAGCACGGCGTGTTCGTCATGTCGCAGCTGCTCAACCAGTCGGAGCTCAGGAACGGCATCCGCACCTGCGTCGTCGCGCCCGGCGGCGTCGACACGCGCGCCCACGCGTGGCGGCCGCAGGAGGTGCGCAACATGATGCTGAAGCCGGAAGACGTGGCGCGGGCGGTGCGTTTCGCGGTCGAGACGCCGCCGCACGCGGCCGTGTTCGAAATCGAGGTCTGCGCCGCGCCCCGCCGGGGATGACGGCGCGGGGCGCCCGCGGCCGCCCCCATCGCAACGAGTAACGGGAGAGAGAGATGATCACTTCGGAAGCCCTGGCCGTCGGTCTCGTCCGCCACGGCGTGAAACTCACCTTCAGCCAGTGCTTCCCGGTGCGCACCCAGCACGTGGCGCCGAAATACGGCATCCGGCAGATCGGGTTCCGCACCGAGAACGCCGGCGGCTACATGGCGGACGGCTACGCGCGCGTGTCGCGGCACATTGCCGTGGTCGCCGCGCAGAGCGGTCCGGCCGCCACGCTGCTGGTGCCGCCGCTGGCGGAGGCGTTCAAGGCCTCGGTGCCGCTCCTGGCGCTGATCGAGGAATCGGCCAGGGTCGAGGCCGACCGCAACGCCTTCCAGGAATTCGATCACCTCGCGCTGTTCTCCAGCTGCTCGAAATGGACCCGTCGCGTCGACCGCCCGGACCGTTTCGACGACTACCTCGACATGGCGATCGTGCAGGCCACCAGCGGCCGTCCCGGTCCCGTGGTGCTGATACTGCCTTCCGATTTCATGGGCCAGGAGGCCGTCCTCTCCGGCAAGCGCACGGCGAGCCTGGGGCACTTTCCGCTCGACCGGCTGGTGCCGCCGCGCGAGCGGATCCGCGAGGCGGCCGCGGCGCTGAAGGCGGCGAAACGTCCGCTGATCGTCGCCGGCGGCGGCGTGCACCTCTCCGACGCCGCGGCCGAAGTCGTGAAGCTCGCCGAGCTCGGGTCGATTCCCGTTGCCACCACCAACATGGGCAAGGGCACCATCGACGAACGCGCGCCGCTCTCGCTCGGCGTGTTCGGCAACTGCATGGGCAACGGCTCGCGCGCCCAGCACCTGCGCCACTTTGCCGCCGAGGCCGACCTGGTGCTGCTGATCGGCAACCGCACCAACGCCAACGGCACGGCCAGCTGGACGCTGTTCCCGCCCGAGGCGCGCTTCATCCACATCGACATCGACAGCTTCGAGATCGGACGCAATTACGAGGCGCTGCGCCTCGCCGGCGACGCGAAGGCCACCCTGGCCGCGCTGCTGGAGGAACTGGGCGAGCAGGACTTCCCGGATCGCGCCGCCAGGCTCGAGCGCATCGGGCAGGCCACGGCCGAGGCGCGCGCGAAGAGCAAGGCCTTCGTCGACGACATCGGGCCGGGCCGCCCGGGCGCGGTGCGGCCGGAGTACCTGATGCGGGTCCTCGACCCGATCCTGCGCCCGCACGACATCGTCTGCGCCGACGCGAGCTACTCCACCAACTGGGTCTCCACCTTCCTGACCGCCAAGATGAACGGTGCGCGCTTCCTCGAGCCGCGCGGCCTCGCCGGCCTCGGCTGGGGCATGCCGATGGCAATGGGCGCCAAGCTCGCGCGGCCCGAGGCCAACGTGTTCGCACTGGTCGGCGACGGCGGCTTCGGCCACTGCTGGTCGGAGCTCGAGGCGGCGCGCCGCCTCGACATCAAGGTGGTCACCATCGTGCTGAACAACCAGATCCTCGGCTACCAGCGCCACGGCGAGGACTGGTTCATGAACCATCACTCGGATGCCTGCGACTTCTTCCCGGTCGATCACGCCGCGATCGCCCGTGCCTGCGACTGCTTCGGCGAGCGCGTCCATGCGCCGGAGGAATTCGCGCCGGCGCTGGAGCGCGCGATGAAGGATCCGCGTCCGGCCGTCATCGACGTCGTGACCGACGACGATGCGCGCCCGCCGCTCAACCAGTACCTGTTCCGTCCGGGCCAGAACTGAAACGCCTCACGAGGCACCGAACCGACTTTCCCGGGCCGGCGGTCCGGGCGATCCCGAGGAGAGCGCATGCGCGAGTACCTGAAGTTCTACATCGACGGACAGTGGGTGGACCCGGTCGAGCTCCGGACGCTGGACGTCGAGAACCCCGCGACCGAGCGCAGCTGCGGCAGGATCGCGCTCGGCGGCGGTGCCGACGTCGACAGGGCCGTGCGGGCGGCGCGCAACGCGTTTGCCGGCTGGTCGCAGTCCAGCCGCCAGGAACGGCTGGATCTGCTGGAGAGCATCGCGGCCGAATACCGCAAGCGCGCCGGCGATCTCGCCGCGGCCGTGACCGAGGAGATGGGAGCGCCGGCCGCGCTGGCGCAGAACAACCAGGTGCCGCTCGGACTCCATCATCTCGCGGTCGCGATCGAGGTGCTGAAGAGCTTCGCCTTCGAGGAGCAGCGCGGCGCGACGCTGATCGTGAAGGAGCCGATCGGCGTGTGCGGTTTCATCACGCCGTGGAACTGGCCGCTCAACCAGATTGCCGTGAAGGTCGTCCCGGCGCTGGCGACCGGCTGCACCATGGTGCTGAAGCCCTCGGAGATCGCGCCGTTCTCGGGGCAGCTCTTCGCCGAGATCCTGCACGCGGCGGGGGTGCCCGCCGGTGTGTTCAACCTCGTGCAGGGCGACGGCCCCGGCGCCGGTGCGGCGCTCTCCGGCCATCCGGACGTGGACATGATCTCCTTCACCGGTTCGACGCGAGCCGGCATCGAGATCGCGCGTAACGCCGCGCCGACCGTCAAGCGCGTGGCCCAGGAGCTCGGCGGCAAGAGCCCCAGGATCGTGCTCGACGACGAGGCGTTCGCGGCCGGCGTGAGCGGCGGCGTCGCCGCCATGATGGGCAATTCCGGCCAGACCTGCGCGGCCGGGTCGCGCATGCTGGTGCCGGCCGCGCGCATGGACGAGGCGATCGCCATCGCGCGCGAGGTCGCAGCGCAGGTGAGCGTCGGCGACCCGAGCGGCGACGTGCGGATGGGGCCGGTGTCCTCGCGCGTGCAGTTCGACAAGATCCAGCGCCTGATCCAGCAGGGCATCGACGAGGGCGCCACGCTGGTGACCGGCGGCACCGGACGCCCGGACGGACTGGACACCGGCTATTACGTGAAACCCACCGTGTTCGCCCGCGTGAGCAACGACATGACCATCGCGCGCGAGGAGATCTTCGGGCCGGTGCTCGCAATACTCGGCTATGACAGCGTGGAGCAGGCGATCGCGATCGCGAACGACACGGAGTACGGCCTTGCGGCGTACGTGCACGGCGCCGACCTCGACGCGGCGCGCGCCATCGCGCGCCGGATCCGCGCCGGCCAGGTGTCGATCAACAACGGCTTCGACTTCACGGCGCCGTTCGGGGGCTACAAGAAGAGCGGCAACGGGCGCGAGTGGGGCGAGTACGGCTTCAACGAGTGCCTGGAGACCAAGGCCATACTCGGTTACGCGCCCTAGCGCCAGGGCGACCGCGCGGCGGTCGCTCGTGCGCCGCGCGGCGACCGGCGGCCGTTTCGATCCACGATGACAGAGGAACCACGATGAACATCGAAGAACGCATTGCCCACCATCGGCGCATGGCCGAGAGCTACCGCAACACCTACCTGCGCCAGGGCGTGCAGGAAGGCGAGAGTTACGAGGCGTGGAAGTTCGCGGACGACGCCGTGTTCTCGTCGCCCTATTTCACCGGCGAGCAAGAGAACCGGATCAGCGAGATCGGCGTGTCCGCCGCGAGTTACGCGACGATGGAAGCGAAGGCCTACTCGTTCAAGTTCCCCGACTGGAAGCCGGCGGACTTCAAGTACTGGCCGGCCGAGAACGGCTTCGTGATGAAGACGCGCTGGGAAGGGCACACGACGGAAGGGAGGAAGATGGGCTTCTACTCCTACGGCTTCATCGAGACCAACGACGCGGGCGAGATCACGCGCTGGGAAACCCACGTCAACGAGGAGTACAGCGCCTTCCTCGACGTGGCCATCGGCGTGCGCGGCCCCTTCCTCGGCAACCACACGCCGTACCTCGAGGCGCTGAAGCGGGTGCTCGAGGAGCACGGCGTCGCGCTGTGACACGACGCCCCTGCGCGGCGCCGGCATGGCGGCCGCCGCGCAGGGGCACCGCGTGCGGAGGAGGCGCAGCGGCCCCCCGTGGCTAGTGCACGTTGAGCGCGCGGCTCTGCCGCTGGTATTCCGTGGGCGTCTTGCCGGTCATGCGACGGAACGCGGTCGCGAAATAGGCAGGGCTGCTGAAGCCGAGGCGCGCCGATATCTCCCGCGCACTGGTCTTGTCCTCGGCGAGCATGCGCTTGGCCGCCTTCAGCCGTTCCTCGGCGACGTACTTGTGGATCTGCCAGCCGGTCGAGACCTTGAAGTTGCGCATCAGGTGGCTCTGGCTGATGCCGCACAGCGCAGCCAGCTCGGCGACGCCGGGATAACCGGTATCCTGCGCGGCCTCGAGGCGCTCGTGGATGCGGCGCATCTGCCACGGGGCGAGGCCCTGCCCGGCGCCGCCTTTCTCGCTCACCTTCGCGAGGCGGCGCCCGTAACGCGCCATCTCGACGAGGAGCATGGTGCTGGCGGCCTCGATGAGCAGGTCGTGCGCGAAGCCCGGCTCGACCAGCTCGCCATAGATTTCCTGCATCATCGTTTCGAGGCGCCGGTCCTTGATCGATACCAGCGCGCCGGGATGATCGTCCCAGTGCTCCTGCTCGATCTGAGTGGTTTCCTCGAAGAAGTCCTTGTCGAAGATGCAGTTCAGCACGCGGAAGGGACGCTCCAGCGCCGGGTAGAGCTTGACCGGCCAGGCCGGCGGCAGGAATCCCACCGCGCGCACGTGCGCGAATGCTTCGCGTGCGGGGAGGTTGCCGATCCTCAGCGCCGAGTGGTTGTCCGACAACCGCTGGCAGATGTTGTAGTAGCCGGAAAACTGCGGGCTGAACTCCTCGGCGGTGGCCCACTGCACCGTGGCGAGCTTCACCGATACGTTGGGCAGGGTTATTTCTTTTTCGATTACCTGTTCCATAGCTGCTGACCAGCGACCTCTCCCGCTCCGGGGCGGCTCACGGCATGAATGGCGGCGGTAGACTGCCAGTTTTCATGCCTCGCGGCAACCCGGCCCCTGCGCGCCGCAGACGCGCCGCGCGAAGTCGGCGTAGGACGTCGGCTCGCGGCCGAGCAGCATCCGCAGCACGTTGCCGTTGCCGACGAAGTCGCAGCGGTCGTACCAGGCGTTCACGGCCTTCAGCGTCTCCACCTGGTAGGCGACCAGCGCGAGGTCGGACACGCCGAAGAACCGCGCGAGCTGTTCGTCGTCGATCCGGCTCCGCTCGGCGACGACCTTGCGGCCCGTCGCCTGCGACAGGCTGGCGGCAATCTCGTGCCCCGTCAGGTTGTCGTGGCTGCTGAGTTCGTAGGTCGCGCCGTAGTGCAGCGGCCCTTCGCGGAGCACGCGGGCGAGCACCTGCGCGACGTCGTCCAGGTCGACCAGCGCCTGCCGGCGTTCGAGGTCGAAGCCGAGCATGAAAACGCCCCTGTCGGGCAGGTAGCCCTGCACCGACATCTGCATGTAGTCGGAAGGCTGCAGGATCGTGAAATCGAGCCCGGACTGCACCAGCCGCTCCTCGATGTCGCGCTTGATGGCGTGCTGGGGCAGGGCGGTCACGATGGGGTGCAGCACCGAGCTGAAGACGAAGTGCGCAACGCCCGCGCGGCCCGCCTGCTCGATCATGTTCATGCCCATCTCGCGCTCGCGCGGATGGAACGTCGGCCCGACGTGATAGACGGCGTGCACGCCGGCGAGCGCGCGGGCCGCGTCAGCGGGATCCGCCGCATCGCCGACCACGAGCTCGTGCGCGCCGAGTTCCAGCGGGCCCGGCCCGGGGCGGTCGCTCGCGCGCATGGCGCGCACGCGGAAGCCGCTCGCGCGCAGCCGCGGGATGACCGCGCGCGCCTGGTTGCCGAAGCCGGCGGTGACCAGCACGGTCCGCTCTGCCTGCGTCATGTGCGGGTCCCTCAGGCTTTGGGGCGAACCGTCATGCGCACCGGGAAGTGCTTGTAGCCGCCCGTGGGGATGCCGTAGACGCGCTCCGGTTCGCCGACGACCTCGATCGTCTCCACGCGCTGCAGGAACTGCTCGAACATCACCTTGAGCTCGAGGCGCGCGAGGTGCATGCCGAGGCAGACGTGCGGCCCGGTGCCGAAGGCCAGGTGGCGATTCGGCGAACGCTCGATGTCCAGCCGGTCGGGATCGGTGAAGACCGCGGCGTCGCGGTTGGCCGACGGATAGAACATCACCATGTGCTCGCCGGCGCGGATCTTGCGGCCACCCACTTCCACGTCGCGATCCGGCGTGCGACAGAAGTGGACCGCGGGCGAGACGTAGCGCAGCAGTTCCTCGATCGCCGACGGCAGCAGCTGCGGATTGGCCTTCAGCTTGGCCAGCTGATCCGGGTGCTGCATGAGGGCGTGGACGCCGAGGCCGAACATGCTCTGCGTCGTCTCGTGTCCGGCCGTCATCAGGATGATGCCCCACGAGAAGAGCTCGACCTGCCCGATCGGCTCGCCGTGGATGCGCGCATTGACCAGCGCGGTCATCAGGTCGTCGCGGGGGTTCTTCTTGCGGTCCTCGAATATGCCGGCGTAGAACTGGCACATCTGGCCGACGGCCTGTCCGGCCACGTCGCGTGCACTCTGGTCCCCGGCGATCCGCGGATCGTTCGCGTTGATGATCTGGTTGGTCCACCCGATGATGTCCGGCCACAGCTCGCGCGGCGCGCCGACGAAGGCGGAAATGACCGCCGTGGGCACCAGGTTCGCCACGTCGTCCTGCAGGTCGACGGTCTCGCCGTTGCGTGCCATGACCTTGTCGAAGGCCTCGGTGACGATCTCCTCGGCGTAGCGCCGGACCCACTCGATGTTGCGCGGCCCGAAATGCGGCATCGCGAGGGCACGATGCGCGGTGTGGTCGGGCGGGTCCATGCCGACGATCATGCGCAGCCCGTTCTGGCCCTCGACGCCGATCGTCAGCTTCGGTCCGTTCTTGAACACCTCCGCGTTGCGTTCGATGTCGACGATGTCCTGGTAGCGCGTGACCACCCAGTAGGCTTCGCCGTTGCCCTTGTCGATGTGGTGGACGGGCGCCTCGCGGCGCAGCTTCTCCCAGGTCTTCCACGGATACCCGTTGCGGTGATAGCTGGCGGGGTCCAGCAGTGCGAGCTCTTCTTCGCGCGTGATCGTCATCGGTGTCGCCTCGTGTCGGATGCGTGTGCCTGGGCGGGACTAGCGGTCGCCGTCGGTGAATTCGTGCACCACCCGGTGCAGGTTCGACACGCACATCTCCTGCGCCGGATTGGTGCGCAGGCCGCGAAAGCCGCGGGAATACATGCCGCGCGTGACCTCCGGCAGGTTGATCAGGTCGTCCTTCAGGAAGCGGTTCTTGTCGTAGAACTCCCGGTGGTCGGTGACGACCGTGCGCTCGGGCTTCGGTTCGGCACCGGGCGCGAAGCGGCCGAAACCCCAGATATCCCAGGTGCACTGGTCCGGATCGTCCGGGTGCGGGCGCGTGCGGTAGCACAGCGAGCCGTCGACGCAGGGCAGGATGATGAAGTTGGGAAAGATGTGCCAGCCGAAGCCCGCCTTGTGGATCGCCTGCGGCGTCAGTCCCTCTGGCCAGGCGACGCCGCGCTTTTCCAGTTCCTCGCGGTGGAACTGCATCAGCTTTGCGCCGATGAGTTGCGGTTCCGTGCCCGCGGGCACTTCCGCCATCACGCGGCGCGCGGCAGCGACGCCGGGCTCGAGATACATCGCCTTGAGGTCCCGGTTCATCTCCTCGAAGGTCTCGAGAATGATCTGGCGCGGATCCCGCTTCATCCCCTCGATGGCGGCGGGCCGGTTCGGCAGTTCCACCGGATCGAACTGGCTCGGGCCGAACATCGAGTGGATGCCGACCGCCCGCGACGGCAGCTGGCTCGAATTGTGCCGCAGCGTCTGCGGATGGGTGGCCTCGACGTGGTAGGCCTCGTTGAACGCGTTCAGAACCAGCTTCCAGTTCGCCGGGGTCGTCATCTCCACGTGCCAGAGCATGCGCGTCTTGTCGAGCGCGTAGCAGTCGAGATATTCCGGGACCTCGCCCAGGTACTCCATCAGCGAGGGCGCCTCGGGATCCATCGTGATGAACACCCACCCGGCCCAGGTGTCGACGCGCACTTCCGGCAGGCGCACGTCCTCGTCCGCGAACTGCGGGCAGCCTTCCCATTGCTCGCGATGGACGATGCGCTGGATCGAACCGTCGAGATTCCAGCTCCAGCCGTGGAAGCGGCAGTAGATCTTGCTCATCTCCCCGCAACCGTCCTTGAGCCGGCGGCCGCGGTGCTGGCAGACGTTGTGGAACGCCTTGATCTCGCCCGAGGACTGGCGCACCAGCAGGATGGAGTCGCGCAGGATGTCGAAGGTGACGAAGGAGCCCGGCTGTTCCAGTTCCTCCACGCGGCAGGCCATCAGCCACACGCGGGGCCACATGCGCTCGTTCTCGCGCTGCAGGAATTCCTTCGAGGTGTAGTCGCTCACCGGGACGAAATCGGGCCGTACCGGGCTGGTGTCCTTGGACTGCGTCATCGCTCGGCCTCAGAAGAAGTAGGTGACAGGGGGCAGGCCCAGCAGGTTGCGGCCGTGCTGCTCCGCCAGGCTCTCGAAATCCTGGATCACGTGCCCGCAGACCACGTTCACGTCGCGTGCAATGCGCTGCAGCGGCTCGCTCAGCAGGTGAACCGAGGAGCCGGAGTTGTCGACGATCAGGCGCACCGCGTCGCGGGCGACGCGGGTGGCGTAGCTGTTCTGCGCGACGATCCGCATGCGCGTCCCGATGTCGTGGACCTCGCCCCGCCTCGCGAGCTCGTGCACTTCGCGCACGCAGTTCATGTGCTGCAGCTCCGCCATGCCCACCATGACGTCGGCCTTCGCGAGCATGACCTGGTAGTTCGGCTTCTCGCCGACGATCGTCTGCGTGCCGGTGACCTTGCGCGTCTTGAGCTTCTCGCGGAACAGTTCCACCGCGCCGCGTGCCGCGCCGATCGCGGGCGCCGAGGTCACCAGCGCGAGAAAGCCGGTCGAGGGCATGCGGTACATCGGGTTGTCGTGGAGCTTCGAGCCCGGCGTGGTCCCGAACTGCATGTCGGCGGAGCGCACCGCCATGTGCTCGGGGATGAACAGGTCCTTGACCACGATGTCGTTGCTGCCCGTCGCGCGCAGCCCCTGCACGTACCAGGTGTCGAGCACCGTGGCCTCGGACAGCGGAAAGGCCATCCAGTGCATGGCGGGCTTGCCGTCGACCTCGCAGAAGGCCTGGCCGATGCACCAGTCGCAGTGCATCACGCCGCTGCCCCATTTCCACTGCCCGTTCAGCTTGTAGCCGCCGGGGACGCGCACCGCCTGGCCGGGAGGAGTGGACGTTGCCGGCGCCATGAAATAGCGGCCCTTGGCGAAGAACTGCTCCTGGGCCTGCTCGGGGTAGAGCGCGGCGACCCAGTTGTGCTCGACCAGGAACGTGCAGGCCCAGGCCGTGGAAGCGCAGGCCTCGGCGATCACGCGGCCGGTCAGGAAGAAATCCTCGGGCCCGAATTCGCAGCCGCCGTACTTCTTCGGCATGAAGTGGTAGAAGAATCCGGTGGCGCGCAGCGCGTCCCAGACCTTCGGGTGGGGGTAGCCGAGGCGTTCCGATTCGGCGGCGTATTCGGCGATCATCGGCTTCAGGGCCGTGACGCGCTCGCGCACGATCTCCGGCGTGAGGGCCGCGACCTCGGCGGGCGTCAGCCAGCCCGTCTCGCCGGGGACGTGGACTTCGAGCACCCGGGGCTCGGCGGTGGAACTGGCAAGCACTGCTGTCGTCTGCATCGTCGTAATTCTCGCTGAATAGCCTGGTTGAACTGTGCCGCTGATCGCCCGCGGGCACGCTGATCGCGGGTGCGTCGTGCCCTCAGGCGATGAGCTCCGAGAGCCGCGGCCAGCTGTCCTCGAACATCGGCAGGTGCGCCTGCCCCTCGATCAGGGTGCGCGCCTGCGCGATCGCCCAGCGGTGGAACAGCGTGATCAGCGCCTCGTCGTGCTCGGGCCCCGCGTCCAGCACGAACTTCTCGAGCGCCTCGTCGGCCTGCAGCCAGTCGTGCACCGGATGGCCGACGAGCGCCGCGACGTCGCGCAGGTACCCGCTCTCGAACTCGTGGTGGGCGTCCATGCGCCGCGTGAACTCCCACACCTTCCGCTGTTCCGTCGTCTCGTAGGATTCGCCGGCTGCGGGCGGCGGAACGCGCGCCGCCATCACGTCGAACAGCTGCGCCCAGCGCGAGGGTCGGGCCGGCGCGCGCGCACAGTCCTTGGGGAGCTGCAGGCCCTTCAGGTCCGCGAGCACCTCGAGCTGGCTGATGATCGAACCGATGTACCAGCCGACGTACTCGAAGTACTTCGCGCCGGAAGACGGCGCGTGCAGGTCGGCGGTCAGGATGAACGGCGTGCACAGCCCCCACCAGACGGCGTGGAAGGCAAGCACCTCGAGCTCGAACTTCTCCCCCGTCAGCTCGGCATAGCGCCGGAAGAACGGCCGGGTGTCGCCCGCGTGGTACATCGACAGCCGCAGCGGTATGAAGGCCAGGTCGATCATCGGATCGCCGAGGCAGCCGTACTCGAAGTCGTAGAGTCCCGTGACCTTGCCGTCGCGGAACAGGAACTGCCCGGAATCCACGGCCACGATGCTGACCTTCCTGCGGTGGCGCGGGATGTTGTTGCGCACCCATTTGCGCAGGAACTCCACCCGCGGCTCGGGCAGCTTCTTGCCCTTCAGGTACATCTCCTCGCAGATGCCGAAGCAGGCAAGCGAGATCTCCTCGGGCGTCTCGGGCATCGTGGCACCGATCTTCACCAGTTCCTGCGGATCGATCGCGTGCATGCGCGCCACGACGGCGGCGAAATCCTCCAGGATCGCGACGCGCTCGGCTTCGGGAACGCCCGCGAAATCGAACTCCCCCGGGATGCAGTCCATGACGGTCGCGTGCGGGTCGTCGATGATGCCGTAGACGTGCGGCACCGGCACGCCGTGCCGTTCCAGCACCTGCAGCACGCCGGCCTCGTGCTCGAGCGGCCACGGCGGGTAGTCCTCCTTGCGCTCCTCGCGCACGTAGAGCTTCAGCAGCTTCCCGCCGTGGCGGACGTCGACCCACCAGCCGCCGCGCCAGCGCGGCTGCGGCTCGCAACGCTCGACGGTGCCCCCGACGTTCTGCTCGATCCAGGCAATGACCTTCTGGTCCTTGATCGCCTGCACCGCATCGGAGGCATTGCCGCCCTGCATACCGTTGTTCATCGCGAAAGCTCTCCTTTCCTCGCCACGCGTCGCGCGCCGCTCATTCGTCCCACAGCCCCGCGGACGTCAGCGCCTGCTTCACGTCCGCGAGGCGCTCCAGGTTCTCGTCGACGCCCTTGCAGCCGGTGCCCGCGACGTTGCAGCACATCCGCGTCGCGCCGAGCTGCTGCCATGCCCGGGTGTGCCCCGCCCAGTCCTCGACGATGCCGGGCAGCAGCAACGCCTCGATCTCGACCGTGTCGGGATCGCGGCCGTAGTCGCGGCAATAGGTGCGGAAACGCGCGACGAGCTCGGCGCCGGTCTCGTCCGGGTTGAAGGTCGGCATCCAGCCGTCGGCCTTTTTCGCGATGCGGCGGATGACGGGCTCGACGTTGGCCCATCCCTTGATCGGGTGCACGCCGCCACCGCCCAGCCACAGCGGGATCGGGCGCTGCAGCGGCATCGGGAAGATGCCCGCGTCGGTGATCCTGTGCATCGGCGTGTCGAAGCTGACGGCCCGCTCGGTCCACAGCGCGCGCAGCACGTCGATCTGTTCGTCGAAGAACCTGCCCCTGCTCGCGAAGTCGATGCCGAGGGCCTCGTACTCGACGGTATTCCAGCCCGTGCCGATGCCGAGGCGCAGGCGACCGTTCGAGAGCAGGTCCAGCGTGGCGGCCTGCTTGGCGACGAGAACCGTCTGGCGCTGGGGGAGGATCATGACGCCGGTGGCGATGCCGATCCGGGTGGTCATTGCCGCGATGTAGGAGAGCAGCACCATCGGCTCGTGGAACTTGGAGTCGAGGTCGTATCCCTGCCAGCCCGGCCTGCTCGCGCGGTTCGCGCCGATCACGTGGTCGTAGGAGAGGATGTGGCTGAAGCCCATCTCCTCCACGCCGCGCACGTAGGTCCTGATCGCGCCGAAATCCGGCTCGATCGTGTCGTGAGGAAAAATGGCCCCGATCTTCATGCGGCGTCTCTGTGTCCCTGTGATGCCGGCCCGGGCGACGCGATCGCGTCGCAGGGATAGCGGCTCGCGCATTCTCGGATCGGCGCCGCGGCTTCGTAAATAGGCGGGGCGGCCGGGGTTTCATTTAAGGGCAGGAATACGAAACCGTGGCAGGAATGCGAAATCGGCGGCGATTTCGAGTTCCTGCTCCGGTTTCGATTTCGTGCCCCTAAGTTCCGCCCCGGCGTCCGGCCGTCTTTACAGCCAAAAAGCTTGTGCTGCAGTATCGGGCAGGTGCGCTTGCCGTGAGCCCTCGGCAGAAGCCGGCCCCGGGAGGGTCGGCGCGGCATGACTTTCTTGCCCATCGATCGATAACCACAACAATCGGGAGAGGTTCAATGTCTGCCAGCATCGCCAAACGCATCCTGTCGGTTTCTGTCGTGGCCAGCCTGGCGCTCGAAGGCTGGCCCGCCTCGGCGTCGGAACTCGAGGAGGTCATCGTCACCGCGCGCAAGCGCGAGGAATCGCTCATGCAGGTCCCGGTCGTGACGACGGCCCTCGGGGCGGAGCAGTTGCAGCAGTACGCGCTCGACGATCTCACGAGGATCGCTGACAAGGTGCCGGGACTGGTGCTCGGCGGGAGTTCGCTGTCGTTCGGCGACCAGGTGTCCCTGCGCGGCGTCGGAACCTCGGTGCTCAATGCCACGATCGACCAGTCGGTCTCGCTGAACGTCGATGGCCTGCAGCTGACGCAGGGTCTGGCCTATCAGTCCGCGATGTTCGACATGGCCCAGGTCGTGGTGCTTAAGGGGCCGCAGGGGTTGTTCTTCGGCAAGGCCAGCCCGGGCGGTGTGATCTCCGTCAAGACCGCGGATCCGACGCAGGATTTCGAACTGCTCGTGCGCGGCGGCTACGAATTCGAGGCCGAGGAGGAGCAGGGCGAGCTGATCGTGTCCGGTCCGGTCACGGACACGCTGCTGGCCCGGCTGGCGGGCAGCTTTTCCGATGCCGAGGGCTTCTTCGACAACGCCGCGACGGCGGCTCCGGGCACCGGTGCCGTGGACCCGAAGTACCGCAAGATCGCCGACACCGAAACGACGCTGCTCAGGGGAACGCTGCGCTGGGAGGCGAGCGATCGGTTCAACGCGCGGCTGAAAGCCAATTATTCGGATGCGGAATCCCGGGGATGGGGAGGAGAGCCGCAGATGGCCTCCTGCCCGGACGGAACCGGCTCCACCATCGGCAAGCCCTTCCTGGGGGGCGGGGAGGACTGCAATCTCGACGACACGCAGCGCACGGTCGGGCTGGACCCGGCCGCCTTTCCGGCGGCGAAGAACGGTGCTGTGCCGTACATGGACGCCGAGCAGGTCTACGGCACCCTGGAGCTCAATTACGAGCTGAGCGAGGTGCTCGCGCTGAATTCCGTCACCGGCTACTACGACATCGACCAGAGCGTGATGATCAATGGCACGGCGACCAGCTATGCGGGTCCGCTGTTCCTCTCCCAGAACGGATTCCAGCGCGACGATGTCACCGAGGAGCTGCGCCTCACCTCGAGTTTCGACGGCAGCGTGAACTTCCTGCTCGGCGTCTTCTACCAGGACGCATCGATGGATTTTTCGGTGGACGTGCCGGGCAACGCCGCGTACGGCTTTCCCGTCCGGCTGGCGCTCGCGCAGCACACGGTGGATGTCGAGGCCTGGTCGGTCTTCGGACAGGTGCTGTGGAACATCACGCCGGAGCTGGAGCTGGGGGTCGGCGCGCGCTGGAGCGACGAGGAGCGCAGCCACACCCAGACGGACCTGATCACGGGCACTCCGGTGCACACGCCGCTCGCGCAACCGGAGATCGGCGACAGCAACCTGTCTCCCGAAATCTCCCTGACCTGGACGCCGTCCGACGAGCTGACCGTCTTCGGCGACCTGAAACAGGCCTACAAGTCCGGCTCCTTCAGCACCACGGGGGTGTTCGCGCCGGGCTTCGACAATTCCTTCGACGATGAAAAGGTGCAGGGCGGTGAAGCAGGCTTCAAGGCCCGCCTGCTCGACGGCCAGCTGGCCGTGAACGCCGCTGCGTATTACTACCAGTACGATGACATGCAGGTCGGCGCCAATTCCTTCGACGAGCGCGGCACCCTGGCCATGCGGGTGCTCAATGCCGCCTCTTCCGAGATCTACGGCGTTGAGATGGATGCGGCCTATGCCGTTGCCGCCGTCGAGGGGCTGACCGTGCGTGCCGCGCTGAACTGGAACGAGGCCGAGTACGACGAGTTCGAAAACGGCCTGTGCTGGGGCGGGCAGCGGATCCAGGACGGTTGCGACCAGCTCTACGACCCGCGGTCGAGGTTGTACAAGGCCCAGGACCTCTCGGGCGGGGACCTGCTGCGCGCACCGGAATGGACCGGCAACGTCGGCATCGACTACGAGCGGCCCCTCGCCAATGGCATGACCCTGGCTCTCGGTCTGTCGACGACCTACTCGGACGATTACTACACCAGCATCACGCTTCGCGACGACATGGTGCAGGAGAGCTATTTCAAGCACAGCGCCAGCGTCAGCCTCCGGGGGCGACACGATGCCTGGATGGCCGAACTGATCGGCAACAATCTCGGCAACGAGATCGTGACCGGCAATTGCATCCACGGGAACTACCAGGACGGCGGGCCGGTGTTCCCCACCGTCGTCACGGGCGCGGCCTACAGGGGCCCGGCCGGTGTGGACGAACTGCTGTGCATTCCCGACCGCGGCCGGGCAGTGTGGCTGCGCCTGACGCTGCGGCCTTCGGTGCTGATGGAAAACTAGTTTGCCGCAGCCCCGAAGCCTGCCGGACCCTTGACGCGACCGGGAAAGCCGACGATTCTGCAACCGGTTTTTGCAGCGATAACGACAAGCAGGCTCAGCGGTACTTTCCGGAACAACGAAGGGGCATCCCGGGGGCGTTTCCCCGCATCCATCGTCCAGCGCGCCGACGCAGGCCTTGCCGTGCCCGTCGTCGCGGCCTGCGACGGGAAAGTGCCGCCGAAGACCACGACGATCCAGAACTACCAGCAGTAATTGGCATAGGAGACGCGAATGAAGAATGACGAGCGCAACAGCGGGAATCGCAAGGCCCTGTACCGGGCGCTGCTCTGGCCGACCGCGCTGATCGGCCTGGGACTGCCGGCGCCGGCACTCATGGCCGAGGGCTCGAGTGCGCTGCAGGAAGAGGTGATCGTCACCGCGCGGCGCAAGCAGGAGAGCGCGCAGGACGTGCCGATCTCCATCACCGTCTTCAACCAGGGCGCGATCGACAAGAACAACATCGTGAGCGCCACGGACCTGGCGGAGTACGTCCCGTCGCTGGCCGCGAACACCCGCTTCGGCCCCGACCAGCCCTCGTTCGCGATCCGCGGCTTCACGCAGGAGCTGCGCACCACGGCCTCGGTGGGCTTCTACTTCGCCGACGTCGTGGCGCCGCGCGGCGGCGGCTCGGTGACGGCCGGTGACGGCGGCGGCCCCGGCGCCTTCTTCGACCTGCAGGACGTGCAGGTGCTGAAGGGCCCGCAAGGCACGCTGTTCGGCCGCAACACCACGGGCGGCGCCATCCTGCTGACCCCGCAGAAGCCGACCGACCAGCTCGAAGGCTACATCGAGGGCTCCGCCGGCGATTACGACATGCAGCGCATGCAGGGTGTCCTCAACGTACCGATCAGCGATCGCGTGCGCGCGCGCTTCGGCGTCGACACGATGGAGCGCGACGGCCACCTCGACAACGAGGCGGGCGTCGGTCCGGACGAGCTCGGCAACATCGACTACATCGCCGCGCGCGCCAGCGTGTCGTGGGACGTGACCGACACGCTGGACAACTACACCATCCTCAGCTATTCGGAATCGGACAACCACGGCGTGGTCTCGAGCCTGTTCGCGTGCAAGCCCGGCTTCGCGCTGTTCAACTGGGGATGCGACGATCAGCTCGCGCACCAGGGCGACGACTTCTACTCGCTCGAGAGCAACATGCCGAAGCCCGAGAACCGGCTCGAGCAGTGGCAGGCGATCAACACCACGACCTGGGAGCTGAACGACGATCTCACGGTCAAGAACATCCTGTCCTACGCCGGACTGGAAAACACCCTCAAGACCAAGGTCTACGGCATCAACTACGACTGGTTCGGCCTCGGCACCTACAGCTTCGTCGAGTCCAATTCGCCGCCGGGCATGCCGGTCAACAGCCAGACGAGCTTCGTCGAGGAACTGCAGTTCCAGGGCAGCGCGCTCGACGAGAAACTGACCTGGCAGGCCGGCCTCTACTACGAGAACAGCGAGCCCGACGGCCTCTCCGGCACGTCGTCGGTCAACAACGTGTACTGTTCGTCGGTATCGCGCAGCGACCCCGCGAGCTCCGAGTGCGTCGACGTGTCTCGCTACTACGCGTACCAGAATCTCGGCGCCGACATCATCGGCGCGGTGTTCGGGCCCACCGGCTACGGCAGCCTGTCGGAACAGCTCGGCAAGATCGAGTACACCAACAAGGCCGTCTACGGCGAGGCGACCTACGACATCAACGAGCAGTGGAAAGTCACGGCGGGCCTGCGCTACACCAAGGACGAGGTGGAGGGGGAAGCCTTCACGACGGTCTGGACCGGCTTCCCGTGGCAGGCGCCCAAGGGGGTTCCGGCCACGCCCGGCGTGGCAACCGTGCACAAGTGCTACTACGCCGACGCCACGCTCGCGCAAGGCTGCCGGGACAGCCTCGGCAACAGCAGCGACGCGGTCACCGGCCTGTTCGATGTCGACTACTTCCTGACCGAGGACGTGATGCTGTACGCGAAGTATTCGCGCGGCTATCGCCAGGGCAGCCTGAACCTCTTCGGCGGTGAAGGCTTGAGGGAGTTCGATCCGGAGCAGGTCGACGCCTACGAGCTCGGCGCCAAGACCAGCTTCGACGGCCCGGTTCCGGGCACCTTCAACGTGGCGCTGTTCTACAACGAGCTCGAGGACCAGCAGATCCAGTACGGGTATCTCGCGCCCGGGGTCACGCCGACCACCGTCATCGCGAACACCGGCTCCTCGGAGATCCAGGGTGTCGAGATCGAGTCCTCGTTCCTGCTGCTCGAGGACCTGACGCTGAACATCTCGTACACCTACCTGGACACGGAGCTCAAGGAGGCCGCGAGCGTGGCTCCGACCGATCCGCGGGTCCAGATCACGGCGACGTCGCTGCCGGGCAACGACCTCACGTTCTCGCCGAACCACAGCCTGATGGCGAACCTGAACTACATCCTGCCGCTGCCGGCGGAGATCGGGGAGGTCTCGGCGGGCGTGACCTACAGCTACACCGACGAGCAGTACAGCACGGCGCCCGAGTACACGAACAACACGGGACGCCTGGCTGGTTCGCCGTTCGGGTTGCTGCCCGACTACGACGTGCTCAACCTGAACCTGAACTGGATGGGCATTCTCGGCAGCAGCTTCGACGCCTCGCTGTTCATGACCAACGCGCTGGACGAGGAATACACGACCTACGTCGCGGGCCTCTACAACAGCATGGGCTTCGAGAGCCGCATGGTCGGCACCCCGAGGATGTGGGGCGCGCGGCTGCGCTACAGCTTCGGCCAGTGATGGCGGGCTGAGCGCCCCGCGTTCCCGACGCCGGGCGGCGTGCGGGGCGAGCCTTCCCGGCTCGCGCCGCGCGCCGCGCCTTTTCGCCCGCCTGCCGCATCCGCGGCGCCGCGCGGATCAGTCCGCGTGCGGGTGTGCGCCGGGTCCGGGCACGCCCGCGAGCCGTGAACCTCTCTCGGTGTTCTGCGTGATGATCTCGAGCGCCGTTTCGTAGAACGCGCTGTTCAGGCTCGAGAACGACAGCTGGAACGGGTAGATCATGTAGACGTCCACCGTCTCCAGCGCCCAGTCGGACAGCACCGGCACGATGCTGCCTTCCTGCAGCTCGCCGGAGCAGATGATCTGCTTCGGCATCACGCCGATGCCGAGGCCCTGCAGGATGTACTGCTTGCTCACCTGGAAGTTGTTCGCCCGCGCCCTCAGCGGCGGCGACAGTTCGCAGCGTTTCCTGCCGCGGCTCAGCAGCAGCTTGCGCGGCTCGTCGTAGAAGCCGGAGTCGATGAACGGGAGCGTGTTCAGCTGCGCGGGAACCGTCAGCGGTTCGGCCAGGTTGCCGACGAATCCGGGCGATGCGCACAGGAAGCATTCGAGGGTGAACACCTTGCGCGCGATCAGCGTGGAGTCCTGCAGCGGCCCGACCCCGAAGACGACGTCGAAGCCGTCGCGGACCGGGTGGACCATGTTGTCGACCAGCCGGATGTCGAGCCGGGACTTCGGGTAACGCCGGAGGAAGGCGGCACCGACGCGGGAGGCGAAATCGATGCCCATGAACACCGGGATCGCCGCCCGCAGCATTCCCTGCGGCTCCTGCTGGCTGCCTTCCACCAGCGCGCGCACGCCGTTGGCTTCGGCCAGGATGTTCAGGCCATGGCCGTATACCTTCTCGCCGAGATCCGTCACGGTAATCTGGTGCGTGTTCTTGCGCAGCAGCTTGGTGCCGAGGTCGGATTCGAGCCTGGCGATCTTCCGGCTGACCGTCGATTTGGGCATGCCCAGCAGCGCTGCCGCCCGCGACAGGCTGCGGCACTCGACCACCTTGCCGAACACCAGCAGTGCGTCGAGATCGAAAGGAAGGTTCCGGCCCATCGTCGCGGCGTTCCAGAATTGCAATTACATTTTGAAAAGAAGACCCTGTTTTGCAATATTGGTCAAGTGATAACGTCGCGCGACCGCTGCCCGGCACGCGTCCGCGCGCGCCCCATCGTTGGCTTCGCGTCCGTGCGAGCCCGCAAACAACGAGGAAGCCCGTATGTCACAGGAGCCCATAGTCACGAAGCCCGCATCGGGACGCTGGATCGACGCGTATCCCGGCTTGGGCAGGGGGCCGATGCCGCTGGACGACTGCGTTTCCGAGGAGTTCTATCGCCAGGAGCTCGAGCACGTCTTCCGCAAGACCTGGCTCTACGTCGGCCGCGTCGAACAGGTCCCCGGCAAGGGGAGCTACTTCACCCGCGAACTGGCCTTTGCGAAGACCTCTGTCATCGTGGTGCGCGGGAAGGACGACGTCGTGCGCGCCTTCCACAACATCTGTCCGCACCGCGGCAACAAGCTGATGTGGCGCGACGACCCCTTCGAGGAGGTGCAGGGCCAGGCCCCGGTGCTCTACTGCAGGTTCCACGGCTGGAACTTCGACCTCGACGGCTCCCTGATCAAGGCCTCGCGCCCGGATCTGCTGCTCGACTTCGACGCCGGCAAGTGCCGCGTGCCCGCGATCCAGTGCGAAGTGTGGGAAGGGTTCATCTTCATCAACCTGAACCCCGACAACACCGAGTCGGTGCGCGACTTCCTCGGCGAGCTGGCCCACGGGATCGAGGGCTATCCCTTCGCCGGGCCGCACCAGGTCTACCGCTTCCGCGCGGAGCTGCAGTGCAACTGGAAGATCTTCATGGACGGCTTCGCCGAGAGCTACCACGGGCCCTACCTGCACGCCTCGTCCTTCGGCAACCTGACCGCGGCCGCCAAGGCCGCGCTGGATGCGCCGAATCCGTTCACGGACGTGCTGGGCTTCCGGCTGGAGGGCCCGCACCGGATGTTTTCCTTCGCCGGCGAGCCCTCGCGCAAGACGCCCTATTCGAAGCCCATCGAATGCGTGTTCGAGGCGAGCGCGGCGGGTCCGTGGAACAAGAAGATCGACGTGTCCACGCTGCCGAAGGGGCTGAATCCCACGCGTTCGGAGAAGTACGGTTTCGACTCGTTCCAGTTCTTCCCGAACTTCGTGCTGATCTTCGGCGCCTCGGGCTTCACCACGCACGTGCACTGGCCGACCGGACCGCATTCGCACGTGATCGAGGTGGAGATGTTCTACCGGCCGCCGACGACCCACAAGGAGCGCCTCGGGCAGGAACTGACCGTGACCTTCCTGAACGACATCATCCTCGAGGACGCGAGCCCGCTCGAGGGCATGCAGGCCATGCTGAACAGCGGCGCGCTCTCGGAGTTCCACTTCAACGACGAGGAGCTGCTCGTGCGCCACCTGCACCAGACCGTGCGCGACTGGGTGAGCGCGGGGGAGAGGAGCAAGGAGGCCGGCCGATGAGCGCGTTGTTGCCGACGCAATTCGCCGCGCTCGAGCACCTGGTGCCCGAGTGGGCCATCGAGGACGGGCACGCGCGCTACGTCAAGCGCGTCAACAGTTCGATGGCGCAGATCCGCGCGTTCTACGACGAGGTGTTTCCCCACGCCGAGGCGGCGGTCGCTTACCTCGACGGGTTCGATTACGGGCAGCCGCTGCCGCCGGATGCCGCCAACCTGCGCAACCTGCTCTACTCGCTGATCACCGTGTCGCTGGCGGTCGAGTTGTGGAAGCAGCCGCGCGTGAAGCATTCGGCGCGCACCATTCTGACGCGCCTCAGCTGAGGCGCCCTGGAGACGACGCATGGCACTGGACGTGAAAGACCTCACACCGCGCATCGGCAGCGAGATCAGGACCGACGTCGCGACCCTGCTCGGCGGTTCCGAGGCGGCCACCATCCGCGAGATCCTCGAGCGGCGCGGGGTGGTGTTCTTCCGCGGTCTCGACATCGACGATGCGCAGCAGGTCGCCATCGCGAAGACGCTCGGCAACACCGTCGCGAGCGAAGGCGAGGGCGGGATCTACAAGATCTCGCTCGACAAGGACGTCAACAAGCGTGCCGATTACCTGAAGGGGTCGCTGTTCTGGCACGCCGACGGTTCGCTCCAGCCCCGTCCGAACCTAGCCGCGCTGCTGCGCGCTGTGAGGCTGTCCGAGACCGGCGGCCAGACGGAGTTCTGCAACACCTACGCGGCGTACGACGACCTGCCGGAAGCGGAGAAGAAGGCCATCGAGAAGCTGCGGGTGGTGCACAGCGTCGAGCGCTCGCAATACTACGTGACGCCCGAGATGAGCTACGAGGAAGTGAAGTTCTGGCAACAGAGCCCGACCAAGTCCTGCCCGCTCGTGTGGACGCACCGCTCCGGGCGCAAGTCGCTGCTGCTGGGATCGACCTGCGACTACGTCGAGGGGCTGTCCGTCGAGGATAGCCGGGCCCTGCTCGCGCGTCTGCGCGACTGGGCGACACAGCCGCAGTTCGTCTACCGTCACGAGTGGCAGGTGGGCGATCTGCTGATCTGGGATAATACAGGGACCATGCACCGCGCGCTGCCCTATCCCTTCGACAGCGGGCGTCTGATGCACCGCACCATACTGGCCGGCGAGGAGCCGCTCGACTGAGCGTGCCGCCGTCGCCGGTCGATCACGAGGACACGCCCATCAATTCCGAGGCCAACCCGATGAACCAGTTGCTCGCCGGCCGCGTCGCCATCGTCACGGGCGGCGCGAGCGGTCTGGGCCGCGCCACGGCGGAACTGTTCGTGCAGCAGGGTGCCCGGGTGGTGATCGCGGACGTGAACACCGCCCAGGGCGAGGCGCTGGCCGCCACGCTCGGTGACGCGGCCGCGTTCCGCAAGACCGACGTCGCCGACGCCGCCCAGGTCCGCGACCTCGTGGACTTCGCCGTCGCGCACTTCGGCGGACTGCACGTGATGTTCAACAACGCGGGCATCAGCGGCGCCGTCCACAACCACTTCCTGGACGACGACCTGGCGGATTTCGACCGGGTGATCGCGGTCAACCTGTACGGCGTGATGGTCGGCTGCCAGTGCGCGGCCCGGTACATGGCCGCGCACGGCGGCGGTTCCATCATCAACACCGCCTCGATCGCCGGGTTGAAGGCGGGCTTGCCGCTGATCAGCTATCGAGCGGCCAAGGCCGGGGTCATCCACGTCACGAAGTCGATCGCCACCGACCTCGGCGACTACGGCATCCGGGTCAACTGCATCGCGCCGGGGCACATCCCGGCGGCCCAGACCTTCTACGACATGTCGGAAATGACCCGCAAGGTCCAGCCGCTGCGGCGCCAGGGAACCCCGCTGGACGTCGCGAACGCGGCGCTGTACCTGGCGAGCGATCTCTCGGCGCAGGTGACCGGCATGGTGCTGCCGGTCGACGGCGGGTCGAACCTCGGCTGGTGCCGCAAGTAGCCGCATTCCCCGGCGCCCGCCCGGCCCGGGCGACGACGAACATTCACCCGAAACTGAGGAGAGATCAGCACATGAGCGAACAGAACAAGCGGGTCGTGCTCGCATTCATCGACGCGATGGGCAAGGGCGACGCCGACGCCGCGGCACCGTGCCTCGACCCCGAGGCCTTCACGCTCGCCAAGGGCTTCGGCAAGTTCGCCGGCGTGCGCACGCACGACACGATCCTCGCCACGATCGCTGCATTCCGCAAGCTGGTGCCCGGCGGCATGCATCCGGAGATCCTCAGCGTGACCGCCGAGGGCGAGCGCGTGGTGGTCGAATTCAAGGGCAACGCCACGCTCTGCAACGGCGAGCCCTACTGCAACGAGTACTGCATGGTCTTCCAGATGCGCGACGGCAGGATCAGGCAGGTCAACGAATACTTCTGCACCATACTCGCCGACAAGGTGCTGTTCCCGCTGGTCGCCGAGGCGGGGCTATAGCGGGCGCAGCGCCAGCACGCTGCCCTCGGCGTCGCCCGCCACGTAGAGCGTGCCGTCCGCCGCGGCGGCAATGCCTGCAAACGGTCCCATGGCGCCCGAGAGCGGCGGAACCGGGCGCAGGAATTTCGGGGTGACGCCGGCGGGCGCGCCGACGGGCAGCTCCGAGGCGAGAGTGCGGCGCGCGCCGCTGGCCATGTCGTATTCGACCAGTTCCTTCGCGAGCGCGTCCACGACGTAGAGCCGCCCGGCGCGCACTGCGATGCCCTGCGGCCGCTGCAGGCCGTCCAGCACCGTTTCGGCACGGCCGCCCCGGGAGACGCCGATCACGCGGCCGGCGCCGGATTCCGCCACCAGGCACGTGCCGTCCGGAGCCGTCGCGACCCCCATGGGCTGCAGCAGCCCGCGCGCAAGCTCCTCGACCCGGCCGGCGCGGACCGACAGCACGCGCCCGGTGCCGCCGTCGGCGAACACCACGGCGCCGCCGCCGCCAAGCGCAACCCCGTAGAGCTGATCGAATCCCTCGGCCAGCACCTCGCTCAGCTGCTCCGCGGGCCGGAAGCGGGCAACGGCGCCGTTCGCGGTGGTCACGACGAACTCGCCCGGCGCGACCGCCGCCACGCCGCGCGTGTAGCCGGGGAATCCCGGGCTGAACAGCATGCCCGCGCGCTGCAGCGCGCCGCCCGCGCGCAGCGTGTAGACGTGCCCCCCGTCGGCCACGAACAGCACGCCGTCCTCGCCGATCGCGAGGCCCAGCGGCCAGTTCAGGCCGTCCGGCACCAGCGGACGGATCGCGCCGTCGCCGAGGATCTCGTTGATCTGCCCCGAAATGCTCGAGACGAACAGCCTGTCGCCGACGAACGTGAGATTGTCGAGCCCGGGCGCGATGTCGGCGAGCACGCGGCGCGCGCCGGTGCGCGGATCGATGCGCAGCACCTGGCCGCTGGCCACCTGCGTCGACACGATGCAGCCCGCGGCGTCGAACTTCACCGAGTCCGGCACGCCGAGCTCGCCGGCCACCTTCTCGGGCGTGCCGCCATCGAGACCGATCCGCCAGATCTCGTTGGCCCCCATCACCGGGAAGTAGAGCATGCCGTCCGGCCCCACCTCCATCGCGTTGGGCATGGGTACGTTCTCGAGCAGGATCCGCGGCGGACCGCCGGCGAGGTCGAGCTCCATGATCCGCCCGCCGGGCCGGCACTCGCCGGCGAACAGGCGGCCGTTGTGGAACGTGATGGGGTTGGCGCTGGGCATGTCGCCGCACAGCACCCGCGTGACCCCGTTCGGCGCGCGCACGCTCACCCGTCCCTCGGTGAACTCGGTGACGTAGAGGTTGCCGGCGGGGTCGAAGACGAGGTCGTCCGGTCCGACGATGTCGCCGCCCTGCGGGCTGATGGTCTCGATCGCGCCGGTCGCGATGTCGATCGCGCTGATCTGGCTGCCCGACACCTGCGCCACGTAGATGCGTCCGTCGGGGCCGGTGCGTATGCCGTTCGCGCCGAACAGCCGGCTGGGCCGCGTGAGCCGCTCCAGGGTCCAGCCCTCCGCGGTGCGGGGGGAACTCGCCGCCGTGTAGCGTCCTGATTGCGTCGTCATCCCGAGAGTCTCTCCTGTTGTGCATGCAACCCGCCGCGCGGGCAGTGAACTAGCCCGCGGCGGGGAAGAACGAGACCGTCTGCGAGCCCGAGAGCACGGCCTCGCCCGCGCGGTTCCACACCGTCATCGCCTGGCTGGCGATGCCGTCGCCGGCCGACTCGGCCCGCGTGCGCACCAGCCACCAGCCGTCGTGCGTGGCGATCGCCGAGCCGTGCAGGTGCAGACTCCAGAGGGCGGAGCTCGCCACGAACGGACCCTGCAGCAGCGGCGAGACGGCCGGCGGCAGCGCATCGCCGACGAGCAGCAGTTCCGTGACCGGATCGAGGCCCTCGCGGCTGCGCAGCCGCACCCAGCGCAACAGTTCCGCCTCGGCGCGCTCGCCGGGCGGCGCGGCGTGGCGGTAGTCCATCTGCTGCCAGAACGCCGGGCCCTTGCCGCGCATGGCGGGTCGGGCGTCCTCCGGTGCGGGCGCGGCGGGCGCGGCGGGCGCTGCGATGCGCAGCCCGGAGTCGCGGTCGCTCATGAACAGGAAGGTTCCCTGCATCGCCAGCTGGCCCCCGGAGCTCAGCTGCGCCGCGACGAAGGCGCTGGACTTGCCGCGGCGCAGCAGCGTGGCGCGGGCGTGCATGTCCCCGGCGACCGGGCCGACGAAGGCTATCTGTGCCGCGCGCAGCGGCGGCAGGTCTTGCGCCGCGCCGCGTGCGGCGTGGCAGGCTATCGCGGTGCTGAACCCGCCGAAGGCCGTGCGCCCCTGAAGCCACTCCTGCGGCA
>CAYXJM010000002.1:1726-11825 GCA_964465455.1 uncultured Klebsiella sp. | reverse complement strand
TTTCCGGAACGCGTCCACGTAACAGCCGCAGTGATCGGGGCCGATGTCCGTATAGGCCGTCCAGTACGTGCGGGCCCTGGCCGTCTCGTCGTCGACGAGCTCGATCAGGCTGGTGGCGAGGTGGTGGCGCACGAAGCTCGCCTGGTGTACCGGCTCGCCGTCGTGCGGCGCCCGCTCGCGCCAGCGCGCGATCCAGTCGCGAATCGCCGGCAGGCCGGCACATCGGAAGGCGTCCTGGGCCGGGACGCCTTCCGTTTCGAGGATCGCGTCCGCGGTGAACACCGCGAGGAAGTCCTGCGTCCGCAGCCGGTCCCCGGCCATGGTGTAGCTGGCCATGGTGTGGCGGATGGCTTCCCGTGCCAGCAGTTCGGCGTGCGTCATGGTCCGGCCCCGTCGTGCGCGCGCTATTTTCCGCCGGCCATCGCGAAGCTGTAGCGCAGGTGCCCGACGTGGCCGTGGAGCCCGAAGTCGAGCACCTCCGCCTTGTCGCGGATCGCGTCGATCTGCGCGCCCACGTCGGCGATGGTCCACGCAGGCTGGTACACGCCGGGCGTTTCGGCGATGTAGGCCCGCGCCACGCGGCCGGCGACGGCGGCCAGCATCTCGCCGGTCACCGAACAGGATTCGTGCGCGAGCCAGCCCACCACGGGCGCCACCAGCTCCGGCCCCATCGGGGGGTAGGCCGAGGTGTCGAGGCCCTCGGCCATGCGCGTCACGGCACCGGGGACGATGATGTTGCACTTCACGCCCTCGGCCTCGCCTTCCAGCGCGACGACGTTGTTCAGCCCGATCATGCCCGCCTTGGACACGCCGTAGTTCACGCAGCGGTGGTTGCCGTAGAGCCCGCCGATCGACGAGGTCAGCACGATGCGGCCGTAGCCCGCCGCGCACATGAGCGGGAAAGCGGGGCGCACGACGTGGAACGCACCCATCAGGTGCACGTCCACGACGGCCCGGAAATCCTCGTGGCTGATGTCCTTCAGCGAGCCGTAGCGGACGTTCCCGGCGTTGTGGATCAGGATGTCGATCTTCCCGTAGTGCGCGAGCGCCGCGTCGATGATCGCCTTGCCGCCGTCGGGCGTCGCCACCGACTCGGTGCAGGCAACCGCCTCGCCGCCCGCCGCGCGGATTTCCTGCACCACCTCCGCGGCAGGGCCGGCATCGACGCCGTCGCCCTGCACGCTGACGCCGGGATCGTTGACGACGACTTTCGCGCCATTGGCGGCGAGCAGCAGGGCATAGGCGCGTCCCAGCCCGCGGCCGGCCCCCGTTATCACGGCCACGCGATCGTCGAATCTGAGTTCCGCCATGGGTGCTCCTCCCGGACTGGTGAATCGGTGGAAATCGCCTGCGCCGGCGCCGCAGCCTAGACCGGCGACCAGATCGGCGCGCCGCGCTCGGCGCGCAGCGACGGTATGACCTTGCCGTCGATGTCGGTGATGCCGTATTCCGCGGCGAGCTCCGCCGTGATGAAGGTCCCGCCGGTGAGCCGCATGAGGTCGCGATCGCAGGCGAGCGCGGCGATCACGCGTCCCGGGAACTCGGGCGAACAGGCGTCCTTCGGCCGCGTGGCGGCTCCCTCGCTGAGGCCGGGAATGGTCGCGAGGTTGCGCTGCGCGAGTTCGGTCAGCGTGAGTCCCTGCCAGAGCGAAATGGACGCCACGTGATGCGGCTTCAGCTGGACGGCCATGTCGCGCGCCATCCGGTCGACGGCCGACTTGCTGGTGCCGAACACGACGTCGTAGGTGTACGCGACGCCGGTGTAGCCCGAAATGGCGACGATCAGGCCGCTGCGCTGCGGCACCATGATGTGTGCCGCGTGCCAGGCTGCGACGAAGTTCGAGCGCACCCCGACGTCGATCATCTCCCAGTTGGAGAGCGGCTTTTCCCAGAACGGCTTCGGCTCGGTCAGGTCCCCGGACAGCGTGAAGGCGTTGTTGACCAGGATGTCGAGCCGGCCCTGCTCCCGCGCGACCCGCGCGAACAGGGCCGCGACCTGCGCGTCGTCGCCGTGGTCTACCTGCACGGCGATGCCCCGGCCGCCGCGGCGGTCGACCTCCGCGGCCGTCTCGCCGACGGTGCCGGGCAGGGGGGAGGAACCGGGCGTCACCGTGCGGCCGGTGACGTAGACCGTGGCCCCCTGCGCGCCGAGGGCGAGGGCGATGCCCTTGCCGATGCCGCGACTGGCGCCCGTGACCACGGCAACCCTGCCGGACAGCGAAGCCATTTTCCTATCCTCCCGCGGGCGCTGCGCCACCGCTCCTTACTTCTTCGGCAGCTCGATCTCCGCCTTCGCCGTGGACAGCACGGTGCCCAGCTGATTGGTCATCCTGCAGTCGACCTGCACGATCGAACGGCCCTGGTCGTCGACGAGCTTGTCGATCACGTCGGCGTTCATGATCGTGATGTCGCCGGTGAAGGCCGGGCCGCGATAGGCGCAGTTGGAGTGAACGACCTGGCCCCACTCGCCGGCCCAGCCGCCGAGGTAGTCGAGGATCCACGCGCCCATCGACGCGCCGTAGCCGTAGGAGCGCGGCATGCCGACGTAGCGCGCCCAGCGCGGGAACAGGTGGCCGCGCGAGGGGCCGATGTAGGCGCCGTCGGTCAGCTCGGGGTTCTCCTTCTCGAGGACCGGATCCTGTTCCTTGCCGGCCATGTCGGCGGTGAAGCCGAGCGCCTCGAGGTCGAGATCGGTGCGGCGGATCACGCCGCACCAGATCGTGAACAGGTAGGCGCGCCATTCGGTGGTGAAGCTCGCGATGCTGTGCGGACCGAAGACGCGCGTCGGCAGCTTGTCGCCGACCTTGATGTCGTCCCAGTAACGCTTGCCGTGGCCGAGGTCGTGCAGCGTCTTGATCCACGAGAACTTCTCGTCCTCGAGCTTGCGCAACTGCTCGTCGGTCCACTCGGGGTCCTCGGTGGCGTTCAGCGAGCCCATCTCGCGCGCGAGGTCGGCGCGGTAGCGGATGCTGGTGGAGCGCTGCGTGGCGATCAGGTCGCCCTGCGCGTTGTAGTAGCGGTTGTCGCCGCGCTGGAAGCAGGTCGGTCCGGCGAACTTGGTTTCCTTCACCACGTAGTCGAGCGGCACGCGCTCGTTGTGGATCAGGTCGCCGCCGTAGATGCGCGGGCCGTGGAACCACCACTCGTCGCCGCCGAAGATCAGGTGCGAATCGGGAATGTAGCCCACGCAGGCCGGCGCGGTGCCGTGCCCGTCATCGGTGGCGACGGCGAACGATTGCGGCGCCACGATGCGCCCGAAGCGGCTCTCGGCGGCGAACTCGTCGTCGTAGTGCACGCGGTTCGGGTAGTGCATGGCCTGCACCCAGCGCCGGATGTCGTTGTTTGCCAGTGGTTCCCTGAGGCGGCCCGGATCGATCGGCTTGCCCATGTGCCGGTCGAGATCGGAACAGTCCAGCGTCTTGTCGTTCATCAGCGGCTCCAGTCAAACGGGGTGGTGGTCGGGCGATATACCGAACATGTCCAGATATCTTTGCCGTCGCCGCAGTATATCCGGTTCGGCCAAGCGGCGGTATTTCCCTCGCGATAATTCGAGGTGTCCGGACAAATGCGTTGAGCCCGGTGCACCGCGACGCTATGATTCCGGCCGCCCGCCGGGCGACGGCGGACGCAGCGAGCCGGCCCGGACTGCGCGCGGTGGCATGCGAGATTCCGCATGCGGTAGAGTTGCAGTCTGCCAGCGCCTGGCCTGGAAATCGACAAGCGAGCAATGGTTGCCGGAGAGGGTGGAAATGAACGACGCAGTCCAGGGCCCGGAACAGGGCGACGTCGCGGCCTGGCCGCCGCGCTGGCGCACGATGCCGCACGGCATCGGTGTCGGTCGCTACATCGACCCGGCCTTCGCCGCGCTCGAATACGAGAAGCTCTGGAGCAGGGTGTGGCAGGCTGCCGCGCGGCTCGACGAGATACCCGAAGCCGGTGACTTCACCGTCTACGACATCGGCGACCAGTCGGTGCTGCTGGTGCGGGTCGACGCGGCGACGGTCAAGGCCTATCACAACTTCTGCCCGCATCGCGGCACCGCGCTGGGAGAGGGCTGCGGCACGTTCGCGAACGGACACATCATCTGTCCTTTCCACGGCTGGCGCTGGAATCTCCACGGCGAGAACCAGTACGTGCTCGAGCGCCAGGAATTCCGCAACGGCCAGCTGCTCGCCAGCGACGTGGCGCTGAAGGAGGTCGCGGTCGCGCTGTTCGCCGGCTTCGTCTTCATCAACCTCGCGCCGGATCCGGAGCCTTTCGACGAGTTCATCGCGCCGGTGCGCAGCCTCATCGAGGACCTCGCGATCGGCGACATGCACCACTACTGGTGGAAGGCGATTCACGCCGCCGGCAACTGGAAGGTGGCGCAGGAGGCCTTCTTCGAGTCCTATCACGTCCCGACCACGCATCCGCAGCTGGAGAAGGCCGGGGCCGCGTTCATTTTCGGCGACCAGTCGCAGCCGGACATCGAGTTCAGTCACCACTACCACCAGTACGAGACTTTCGCGCACGGGCACGGGCGCTTCTTCGGCGGCAAGAAGACGCCGATGGCGGGTCACGTGACCCAGCAGGGCGACCCGGTGGAGCTGATGGCGGCGCGCCTCGACCTGCTGGTCGAGGGGCTCGACGCCATGGTGCTCAAGGAAGACGTCGACCTCGTGCGCTCGCTGAAGGGCAAGCCGATCCCGGAGGGCTCGAGCCTGGGCGGCGAGTACATGAAGCTGCTCTATGCGACCGCGGCGGCCGAGGGGCGCCCGATGCCGAAGCCGGCGCCGGAGATCCTGGACATGTGGGGCGGCGAGATCTACGTGTTCCCGAACCTGATGATCCTCCCGCAGGCCGGCAACGCGATGATCTATCGCGTGCGGCCGGACGGCAACGATCCCGATCGCTGCATCTTCGAGATCCTGTCCACGAGGACCCTTCCCGCGGCGGTCAAGCCGCAGCGCGCGACGCTCGAGACGGTCACCGATCCGGACGACCCCGCGCAGGTGCGGCTGATCCCGCGGCAGGACCTCGGCAACATCCCGCGCATGCAGAAGGGCCTGCACTCGCGCGCCTGCAGGCAGACCTGGCTGGCGAAACACTACGAGAAACTGATCCTGAACATGCACCAGGAACTCGACACGTACCTGCTCGGAACCCGCGAGTGCCAGGCGAAATGAAGCCCCGTGTCACGCCGTTGATGCCGCCCGACTGGGATGACGAGATCCTCGACGCGGCGAGCGCCTTTCCGCACGCACGCGACTTCGTCCTGAACAACTGGCAGACCGACGACGCGCGCGGCGTGAACGGCGTCGGCGCGATGCTGAACCATCCGGCGCTGGCGAAGGCCTTCCTGACCTTCAACAACCACGTCGCCGCGGCGAGCACCGTCTCGCGGCGCATCCGCGAGCTGCTGATCCTGCGCATCGGCTGGCTGCGCCGCTCGGAATACGAGTTCTACCAGCACGTCGTGCTGGGCCGCCGCGCCGGCCTGACCGACGAGGAGATCGAGCGCATCGAGCGCGGACCGGACGCGCCCGGCTGGGATCCGGTCGACGCCGCGCTGCTGCGCGCCGCCGACGAGCTGCATGCCGACGCCTGCATCACGGACGACACCTGGGCCCTGCTCGCGGCGCATTTCGACACGAAGCAGTTGATGGACATCGTGTTCGCCGTCGGCTGCTACGACGTGCTGGCGATGGCGTTCAAGAGCTTTGGCGTGACCTTCGAGGAGGGTGTGGAGCCGCTGGCTCCCGAGGTGAGGGCGCGCATGCACGCAACACGGACGAAGGACTGACATGGACTCGACGGTACGGGGAGCGCCGCTCGCGCAGGAGCGGCTCGGTGCGCTCACGCTGGGCGGCTATCTGCGCGAGGTCTGCGAGAAATATGCGGGCAACGAGGCGATGGTCTTCCATCCGCCGTCGGGGCCCGTGGTGCGTCGCAGCTACGCCGAGGTCTGGGACGAGGCCTTCGCGATCGCGCGCGCGCTCGTCGCGCGGGGCGTGACCAAGGAGACCCGTGTCGGCGTGCTGGCGACGAACCGCCCGGAGTGGGTGACCGCGATGTTCGGCGTCAGCCTCGCGGGCGGCACCGCCGTTCTGCTCAGCTCCTTCGCCAGGGGCGCGGAGCTCGAGTACATGCTGCGCGTCGCCGACGTCTCGCTGCTGATCTTCGAGCGCTCGGTGCTCAATCGCGATTTCGCCGCCGAGATCGGCGAATTCTGCCCCGAGCTCGCGACCGCGCACGGCGATGTCTATGCGCCGCGCCTGCCGTTCCTGCGCCGCGCGGTCTGCATCGGCGAGTCGGACGGGCTCGGCGGGGCCATCGAGAGCTGGCAGGAGTTCGTCCACGGCGAACTGAAGGCGCCGGCCGCCGTGGTCGAGGCAATCGCCGCGGAAGTCGCGCCCTCGGATCGCGGCCTGGTGTTCTTCTCCTCGGGCTCGACGGCCAAGCCCAAGGGCGTGGTGCACACGCACCGCGCTGCCACGATCCAGTGCTGGCGCTGGCCGCGCATGTACGCGCTCGAGCCGGGCGTGCGCACGTGGTCGGCCAACGGCTTCTTCTGGTCCGGCAATTTCACCCAGGCCATCGGTGCCACGTTCACGGTCGGCGGCTGCCTCGTGCTGCAGCGCTATTTCGATCCGGGCGAGGCGCTGCGACTGATGGAAGCCGAGCGTGTCACGCTGCCGGTGGCGTGGCCCCACCAGTGGGTCAAGCTGGCCGAGGACCCGGCCTTCAACGAGGTCGACCTGGGCTCGCTGCGCTACGTCGGCGAGACCTCGCCGCTGCGCAACCACCCCACCGTGAAGTCCAGCTGGCAGGAACCGATGTCGTCCTACGGCAACACCGAGACGCTGACCTTCAGCGCCAACCACCCGAGCGGCACCGACCCCGCCATCGTGGCGGGCAACTACGGCCATGCGCTGCCGGGCAACACCTTCAAGATCGTCGATCCGCTGAGCGGTGCGCTGCTGGCGCCGGGCGAGCCCGGCGAGATCTGCGTGAAGGGGCCCACGCTGATGGTGAGCTACCTGCGCATGGCGCCCGACGAGGTGTTCGACGAGGAAGGCTTCTTCCATACCGGCGACGGTGGCTTCTTCGATGCCGAGGGGCGGCTGCACTGGCACGGGCGCCTGAACGACATCATCAAGACCGGTGGCGCCAATGTCTCGCCGACCGAAATCGACGCGCTGCTGCGCGAGTGCCCGGGCGTGAAGATCGCCACCACGGTCGGCGTCCCGCACGAGACGCTCGGCGAGATCGTCGTGAGCTGCGTCGTGCCGGAGCAGGGCGCCACCCTCGACGAGGCCGCGGTGCGGGCCTTCGTCGCCGGCCGGCTCTCGAGCTACAAGGTGCCGCGGCGCGTGCTGTTCGTGCAGGAGGCGGATCTCGAGCTGACCGCCTCGAACAAGGTGAAGACCGCGCCGCTGCGCGAGCTCGCCGCGCGCCGGCTGGCGGAGAACTGATTGCAGCCTGAAGCGGGGCCGCGCGGCGAGGCCCGTGCCGGCGCCCGGATTTCGTAGTACCCATTCCGAGGAACCCATGCCATGAATACAGCCATCAACGAACGGCTCGCAGCCAGCGACATTTCCCCGCTGATCGCCAGCGAGGTGCGCCTCGACAAGAAGGCGCTGCTGGGTGGCGAGCACGCCGCCGAACTGCGCGAGCTGCTGGAGCGCCGCGGCGTGCTGGTCTTCCCGCAGATCAACTTCACCGACGAGGAGCAGGTCGCGTTCACCAAGACGCTCGGCACCTTCGCCCCGGAGCTGCACGGCGAGGAAATCTACAAGGTCACGCTGGACACGAAGTCCAATGCGAGCGCGGCGTACCTGAAAGGTTCGCTGTACTGGCACCTCGACGGCACGATGAACAAGGTGCCCATCCTGGCCTCGATCCTGTCGGCCAAGGTGCTATCGCCGACCGGCGGCGACACCGAGTTCTGCAACACCTACGCCGCGTGGGACCTGCTGCCCGAGGACGAGAAGAAGGAGATCGAGGGGCTGCGCGTGGTGCACTCGGCGTGGGCCTCGCTGTTCTACTACGAGCCGGAGCCGAGCCTCGCCATCACGAAGCAGATGATGGCCATCGGCGAGCAGGAACTGCCGCTGGTGTGGAAGCACCGCTCGGGCCGCAAGTCGCTGGTGCTCGGGTGCACCGCGCATCACGTCGTCGGCATGAGCGCGATGCAGAGCACGGAACTGCTGGTGCGCCTGCGCGAATGGGCGACGCAGCCGCAGTTCACGTACAGCCACAAGTGGACGGTGGGTGACATGGTGATGTGGGACAACACCGGCACGATGCACCGCGCCACGCCCTACGACCCGGCTGCAGGGCGCATGCTGCACCGCACCAAGCTGCAGGGCGAAGAGCCCTTCGCATAAGGCGATCTGCCCGCGGCGCGCCGTCGCACGCCCGCGCGGCGGGGCGCCGCGCCCGCTCTCAGCCCGCCGCGCCCGTCAGCGCGGCGCGTATCTGGTGCTTGAGGACCTTGCCGGCGTCGTTCTTCGGCAGCGCCTCCCAGAGCGCGACCTGCTCCGGGATCTTGAACTTCGCGACTCCCATGGCGTCGAGAAAGGCGCGCAGGCTCGCGACGTCGGGCTGCGCGGCACCGCGCGGAACGATGACGGCGCAGGCGCGCTCGCCCGTCTTCGGATCGGGCAGGCCGACGATCGCTATCTCGCCGATGTCGGGATGCGCCAGCAGCAGGTCTTCCACTTCCTTCGGCGCGATGTTCTCGCCGTTGCGGATGATGATGTCCTTGATGCGCCCGGCGATCACGAGGTAGCCGCCGTCGACCCAGCGCCCGAGATCGCCGGTGCGGTAATAGCCCTCGGCATCGAACACGCTCGCCTCGTCCTCGGGGTGGACGTAGCCGACCAGCATCTGCGGCCCGCGTGCAACGACCTCGCCGGTGTCCGCGGCGCCGTCCCCGGCGCCGGCCAGCCTGACCGTCGCGATTCCCGGGCGCCCGTCGGTCTCGGCCGCGTGCGCGACGTCATCCGCATCCGTGACGCCGACCGTGGTCACCGGGACCTCGGTCGAGCCGTAGACGCGCGTCACGACGGCGCGCTCGAAGTAGTCCGCGGCCTCGCGGATCAGCGCGGGCGGCACCGAGGCGCCCCCGCACACGAAGAGCTTGAGGTGCGGCAGGCGCGTACCGGCCCGTCGCGCGGCGGCCAGCGTCTGCACCAGGAACGGCGTGGCGCCCGCGAAATGCGTGCAGCGCTCGGCTTCCAGCAGGGCCACGGCCGCGTCGGGGTCCCAGCGCTCCATCAGCACCGCCGTCGCGCCGAGCAGCAGCGGGCATTCGAAGGCGTAGATGGAGCCGCCGATGTGGCTGATGGGGCCCGCCACCAGGAAGCGGTCGCCCGGCTCGACCAGCCAGTGCCGGCCGATCTGGCGGATCAGCGCGTGAATCGAGTTGTGGCTGTGCATGACGCCCTTGGGGCTGCCGGTGGTGCCGGAGGTGTACATGATCATGCGCACGGCGTCCGGATCGGGAACGGGCAGCGGGTGCGCCCCGGCGCTGCGCAACAGCGCGTCGTAGCCGAGGTGCTCGCCGCAATCGCCGCGCACCACCACGACCTGCGGCGGCGCGTCCAGCTGCCGCACGACGCGCGACAGCATTGCCGCCGCCTCGTGGCCGCGATACTCCGCCGGAATGAAGATCACGCGGCTCCCGACGTCGCGCAGCATGAAACACAGGTCGTGCTCGCGCAGCGAGGGCAGCACGGGGTGCGCCGCCATGCCGGCCAGCGTCGCGGCGAGGTAGATGACGGCGGCCTCGTGCCAGTTGGGCAGCATGAACGAGACGACGCTGCCGACCGGGTAGCGTGCCGCCAGCACCTGCGCCAGCGCGGTCGCCTGCGCGTGCAGGCTGCGTGCATCCAGGCGCACCGCGCCGTCGACGATCAGCACGCGCTGCGGTTCCCGCGCGGCGGCGCGGGCCAGCGCGTCTGCCAGCGTTTCCCGGACCCAGAAGCCCTGCGCATAGGCCTCGCGCGCGCGCGCCTCGTCCCAGCGGATCGACCTGCCCGCAACGATCCGGCGCCCGGTGCTCACCGTGGTCTGCATGCTGATTCCGTCCTCCTGCACTTCCCCGGCCGGGTGT
>CAYXJM010000002.1:0-1626 GCA_964465455.1 uncultured Klebsiella sp. | reverse complement strand
CGGGTGTGAAGCGTTTGCCGCGCGGAATTGTAACGTACCTTCGCAGCCGTTGTGCCGGCGCTCCCGCGGGAGCGGCGCGGCCGCGCCATGATCCTGCAATGAAACGCGGTGCATCATGCGCGCGGCGCGCACCGCGCCGATGCGCGGCGCGCCATCGCGGTGCGCACGATGGCCGGGAACCCGCGGAAATGCCCGTATTTTGCCTGGCACATCGCTTGCAGCACCGACCTGCACGTCACGCGCGGAGGAATGTCCCATGTCGACTCCCCGGACCCTCGAAGAGCACCTGCGGTTGTTGCGCGAGCTGCCCGCGGGCGCCCGCCGCATCGCCTTCTTCGACCTCGACCGCACGCTGGTCGCCGGCTACACGATGGCGGCCCTGGTGTTCGAGCAGGCGCGTCGCGGCCTGCTCGCGCCGCGCCAGCTCGCGCGCCAGACCCTCAACTACGTCCGCTACGGCCGCGCGCGCATCGGTTTCGAGCGCCTGATCGGCGACGCCAGCGCCGACTTTGCCGGCGCGAGTCTCGCCGATGCCGAGTCCTTCGCCGAAAGCGTCTGCGCGCGCCACGTCGAGCCCTACATCTACCGCGAGGCGCGGCGACTCATTGCCGAGCACCGCCGTCTCGGTCACGACGTCGCGATGGTGACCTCCGCGACGCAGTTCCAGGCCTGGCCCGTGGCCCGGCGTCTCGGCATCGACACCGTGTGCTGCACGCAGCTCGACGTCAAAGAGGGCACGCTCACCGGCGCCATCGCGGGCAAACCGTGCTTCGGCCGCGGCAAGGCGACGGCGGGACGCCGCGTGGCGCGCCGCCTCGGCGTGGCGCTGGAGCACAGCTTCTTCTACACCGATTCGCTGGACGACCTGCCGCTGCTGGAGCTCGTGGGGTTCCCGGTCGCCGTCAACGCGCAGGCGGATCTGGCGGCACGCGCGGCGCGCGACGGCTGGCCGCAACTGCGCTTCAGCAGCCGCGCGGCGCCCTCGCTCGAGGGGGCGTTGCGCACCGGTCTCGCGTGCAACGCGCTGCTGGCGGCCGCGGCGGCGGGCGGCGCGGCGTGGCTGGGCACGCGTTCCTCGCGCGATGCGCGCAACAGCATGATGCGCGCGCTGGGCGATTTCGGCACCGGGCTCGCCGGGCTCGACCTCGAGGTCGCCGGTCGCGACCACCTCGAGCGGGTGCGTCCCGCGGTATTCATCTTCAACCACCAGAGCATGCTCGATGCCGTGGTGCTGGCGCAGCTGGTGCGCCACGACATGGTCGCCTTCTGCAAGCAGGAGATCGCGACGAATCCGGTGCTGGGCCCGCTGATGCGCGCCTCCGGCGCGATCTTCATCGATCGCCGCAGCGGCGAGGCAACCGCGCCGCTGCGCCTCGGCATGGCGGCGCTGCGCGACGGACATTCGGTCGCGGTGGCGCCGGAGGGCACGCGCGGCAACGGCGAGGGGGTGGCGCCGTTCCGCCACGGCGCCTTCGTGCTGGCGCACAAGGCGCGCGTGCCGGTGGTACCCGTGGTGCTGCACAACAGCGGCGACGCGATGCCGAGGGGCAGCTTTCTGCTCCGCCCCCTGCAGCTGCGCGTCACCGTGCTGCCGCCGCTCGACGTGAGCGCCTGGCGGCCGCGCGA
>CAYXJM010000001.1:27284-39047 GCA_964465455.1 uncultured Klebsiella sp. | reverse complement strand
ACCCTTGACGATCAGGAAAGCTCCCCGGAATTCTGCGAAGAACCAAAAAAAAGCCGGATACGGTCTCCCGTCTCCGGCAAGGCAGGCCTTGCGAACCTGCGAGGGGACAAACTGTTCGCGCGACCCTTCAGAGCCGCGAAGATTCGCCGCCGTCGATCACGTAAACTGCGCCGGTCGCGAAATCGGACTTGCGCGAGGCGAGGTAGCAGACCAGCGGGCCGATCTCGTCGCTGCCGCCCATGCGGCCCGCCGGTATCTTGCGCAGGCGCCGCGTCAGCATCTCCGGCGACTCCAGCACGGCCGCCTGGGCGTCGGTCTCGAAGGCGCCGGGAGCGATCGCGTTGACCTGCACGCCGCCCTTGGCCCACTCCGCGGCCAGTGCCTTGGTGAACTGCAGCAGCGCGCCCTTGGAGGACGAATAGGCGACCAGCGTGGCCTTGCCGAGGATGCCGGACGTGGAGGCGATGTTGATGATCTTGCCGGAGCCCTGCGCGAGCATGATCCGTCCCGCCGCCTGTGCCAGCAGCATCGGAGCGGTCACGTTGACCGCCATCACCTGCTGCCAGACCGCCGGCGACTGCTCGACGAACCGGCCCGCCGGCGCGATGCCCGCGTTGTTCACCACGATGTCGAGGCGGCCGAAGGCGTCGAGGGCCTGCTGCGGCAGGGCGGCGACCGCGTCGCCGTCCAGCATGTCGCAGTGCACGGCGCGCACGACGCCCGGGTGATCGTCCTGCAGCTTCCTGAGCTCCTCGATCGAGCGCGCCACGGCGAGCACGCGCACACCCTGCTGCAGCAGCGCCACGGCGCTCGCGCGGCCGAGGCCGCGGCTGGCACCGGTGACGATGGCGACCTGTCCTTCCAGTTCGAGATCCAGCATCAGTCGACGATCCTCGTGAGTTCACGGGCGATACCCAGGCGCAGCACCTCGGAGGCGCCCTCGTAGATCCGCATCGGGCGCGCCTGGCGGTAGAGACGCTCGATCCTGGAGTTGCGCACGAGCCCGAAGCGGCCCATGACCTGCACGCAGCGATCGACCACGCGCCCCGCGGCCTCGCTCGCGGCGAGCTTCGCCATCGAGGAGTGCTCGATCGTGGCGCCGGGATCGCGCTGCGCCATCTGCGCCGCGCGGTAGGTGAGCAGGCGTGCCATCTCGATGTCGGTCCAGCTGTCGGCCAGCAGCTGGGCGACCGGTCCCAGCCTGGCCAGCGGCCGGCCGAACTGCACGCGCGTGCGCGCGTGCCGCGTCGCTTCCTCCAGTGCCGCCTGGGCGAGACCGATCGAGGCCCCGGCGACCGAGACACGGAAGACCGCGAGCGTGGCGAGCACCAGCGAGAGCCCCTCGCCGGCCTTGCCGAGCCGCGACTCCGGCGGCAGCAGCACGTTGTCGAAGCGGACGTCGCCGAGCACGTGCGGGGCGATGAGTTCGGGCGTCGGCGTGACCGAGACGCCGGGCGCATCGGCGGGCACCAGCAGCATCGAATAGGCTTCGCCCTCGCGCGCGAAGACCTCGTAGAAGCCCGCGGCGCCGCCGTTGGATATGTAGGACTTGACGCCGTTCAGGCGCAATCCCTCGGGGGTCGCGACCACTTCGGTCGTGACGGACTTCAGGTCGGAGCCCGCATCGGGTTCGGTCAGCGCCAGCGCGGCGAGCACGTCGGCCGACGCGATGCGCGGCAGCCACGCGGCGCGCTGCTCCGCGCTGCCCGCCTTGGTGATCGCGAAGCTGCCGATGCCCTGCAGCGCGAACAGGGAATCGAGATGCGAGCAGGTGGCCATCAGCGCCTCGCGCACCACGCAGATCGCCAGCGGGTCGATCTGCGCGAAGCTGCCGCCGAATTCTGCCGGTACCATCAGGCGGCTGAGTTCACTGGCACGCAGCGCCGCCAGGATCTCCGGGTGGACCGTGCTCCAGTCGTCCGCCTCGGCCGCGATGTGGGCGATCGACGCGGCGGTGCTGCGCGCCCTGGCCTGGATCTCGAGGTACTTGGGTTCCAGCGAAAAGTCCATCGGGCGTGCTCCTCACTCCGGCGTGCGCGGTTTGCGACCGGGGAAGCGCGGCTTGCGCTTCTCCATGAAGGCGGTGGCGCCCTCGATCATGTCGGGCGAGCCGATCGCCTGCACCAGCATGCCCAGGCCGCTCAGGTAGGCGTCGCGGCTCTGGTTCCACCAGACGTTGGAGCTGATCTTGGCGATCTCGAGGTAGCGGGGACTCATCGCGAGCAACTCGTCGGCCCATTTCGTGACCTCGGCCTCGAGTTCGCCGTCGGCGACCACTGCGTTGATCCAGCCCATTTCCAGTGCCTCGCGCGCCTTGTAGCGCCGGCACATGAACGCGACTTCCTTGGCGCGCTTCTCGCCGATGGTCATCGCGAGGAAATTGGTGCCGCCCAGCACCGGCGCGCTGCCGACGCGCACGCCGGTCTGGCCGAAAGTCGCGCTCTCGACGGCGATCGCCAGGTCGCAGGCAACCACCAGTTCGTTGCCGCCACCGGCGGCGGCGCCATTGACTGCGGCGATCACCGGGCGCGGGCTGTTGCGTATGGCTTCGTAGACGTGCAGCGAGCCGTAGAACATCTTGCGCAGCGCCGCCGGGTCCGCCTTGCTCAGGTTGGCCAGGTAGCCGCCGGCGCAGAATGCCCGGCCCACGCCCGTCAGCACGATGACCCCGCTCTCCGAGGCGCCCTCGACCGCGGCGATGAGTTCCCTGGCCATGGCGCCGTCATAGGCGTTCATGCGGTCAGGGCGATTCAGCCGGATCCACGCGACCTCGCCCTTGTGTTCAACTTCAATGTCGGCCATGGAGATGCGCTCCCCGAACTGGTTTTATGGTCGGCCTGCGACAGCGCGAGGCTGCGCGAGGATCGACGCGGATTATGCGCACGTATTGAATAAAGTTCAACTATCGATTGGCCGCGTTCGGCGGGCCTGCGAAAGAGGGTTGACAAAAGCGACGGCCCGTGGCCAATATTTAAATATTATTCAAATTATGATTGTCCGCACGCACCGCCAGCGTGCGCTGACGCGAGTTCTCGATCGTCCGTCCCGCAAACAACAGGAGAGGTGCAGCCCATGTCCAGCGAAAACACCGAGAAGAAGCCCAGTTTCGATCCGGTCAAGCTCGAGCAGGTCAACGTGAACGTCGACTACCCGATGGAGCCCGACGAGTTCGAGATACTGTACAAGCACAACTGCTATTGCCACATGGCGCACATCTCGAAGTTCGGCTACCCGATTGTCACGCCGATGTTCTACGTCGTGCTGGACGACGGGTACATCTACATCAGCAGCGTGCAGAAGTACCGCCAGAAGATCGATCACCTGATTGCCAACCCCAAGATCTCCGTCAGCATCAGCAACGACGGTTCGAATGCGAGGCGCCAGAAGGCCATCCAGATCATCGGCAAGGCCGAAGTGTCCTTCGACCAGGAACTGATGACCAAGGTGCACTGGGCCATCATCGACAAGTACTGGTGGGAGCTGAAGGGCAACGAGGAGTTGCGCCAGGCCGCCTTCAAGGGCGTGCACACCCCCAACCGGGCGATCATCAAGGTCATCCCGAACAAGGGTTCGCCGACCTCCTGGGACTTCGGCAAGATGGTCGACAGCTACCAGCGGGGCGTGTGGTTCAACGAGGTCTACAAGATGTGCCAACCCTACGACGTGCCGCACGACGCCGGTTGATCCACCGTTTCAGTGAACCTGGGGCAGGCGCGTGCCTGCCCCGCTTTTTTCCCGGGAGGCAGTGATGGGACAGTGGGACGACAAGTTCGAGCGCGCGGAGCGCAAGTGGAATAGCTGGCGGATGCAGGAGTACGCGCAGAGCGAGCGCGTGCTGACGGACATCATCGAGGACAAGGCGCGGCAGTACCCCAACCACGTCGTGTTCCAGTTCCGGGACTACCCGATCACGCTCGGCGAGCTGAACGAGCGCATCAACCGCGCGGCGAACGGCTTCCTCGCGCTGGGCGTCAAGAAGGGCGACAAGGTCGCGATCATGCTGCCGAACTGCCCGGAGTTCCTCTACGCGTGGTTCGGACTGAACAAGATCGGGGCGGTCGAGGTGCCGATCAACGTCGCCCTGAAGGGCAGCGGGCTGGTGCACCAGATCGTCCAGTCCGACAGCGTCGCGCTGGTCGCCGACACGCAGTACCTCGACCGGCTGGATCCGGTCGCCGGCGACCTGAATACGGTGCGTCACGCGGTCTGGCTGAAAAGTGATCCGGCGCACGCCGTCCCCGGCTGGGCCGGCATCGAGGCGCTCGGTTTCCCCGAGTTGATGGCCCATTCCGACGCGAAGCCGAACGTCATCGTGCACTTCAAGGACATGGCCTCGATCCTCTACACCTCGGGCACCACCGGCGTGTCCAAGGGCGTGATGATCAGCCACCACTACTGGTACGACGTGTGGTCGCAGTCGGTGAAGTACTCGCGCTACACCGAGGACGACGTGCTGTACACGGGCCTGCCGTTCTTCCACGGCAACGCGCAGGGCATCACGATCGGGCCGGCGATCCTCGCCGACGCCAAGGCCGTGATCGTGGAGCGATTCTCCGCGAGTGCGCTGTGGGACGACGTGCGGCGCTGGAACTGCACCGAGGCGAACTACATCGGCGGCATCATCCCGATCCTGATGAAGGCCGAGCCCGACGCGCGCGACGCCGACAACCCGCTGCGCCTGATGGTCGGGGCGGCGGCACCGGTCAGCATCTGGCACGACTTCGAGAAGCGCTTCAACACCCGGCTGCTCGAGGTCTACGGCATGACGGAGTGCTACTGCTGCCTGGCGAACCCGATCGACAACCCGCGCCCCGGCTCCTGCGGCAAGGCCATCACCGGCTGGAACGTCAAGATCGTGGACGACAACGACAACGAGGTCGCGCCCGGCGAACTCGGCGAGTTCGTCGCCCAGCCGCAGACGCCGTTCGTCGGCACCACCGGCTACTACAACAAGCCGGTCGAGACGCTGGAGTTCTTCCAGAATTTCTGGATGCACACCGGGGACCTCGGCCGCATGGACAAGGACGGTTACTTCTACTTCGTCGACCGCAAGAAGCAGGCGCTGCGCCGGCGCGGCGAGAACATCTCGTCGTTCGAGGTGGAGGCGGTGATCAACGCGCATCCCGCGGTGCTCGAGTCCTGCGTTGTCGGCGTCCCGTCGGACGTGGGTGAGGAGGAAGTGAAGGCGGTCATTGTGCTGAAGCCGGGCCAGACGGTGTCCGAGGCGGAGCTGATCGAGTTCTGCGAGCCGCGGCTCGCCTACTTCGCGATCCCGCGCTACATCGCCTTCCGCACCGAATTGCCGAAGACGCCGAGCGAGCGGGTCGAGAAGTACAAGCTCAAGGTCGAGGGCGTGACGCCGGATTGCTGGGACCGCGAAGCGGCCGGCATCAAGCTCAAGCGCTGAGGGAGCGGTCGCGCCCGCCAGGGTTCTCCCGGGAACCCTGGCGGGCGTTCTTCATTTTGCGGAACCCGCTGGGAGGCGATGCGATGGACAGGTACCTGGACGACGAGGACCGCATGTTCCGCGATGCGGTGCGCGACTGGGTGTCGGCGGAGTTTCCGAAGGACTGGTGCCGCGAGCTGGAGCGCCGCGAACACGAGTTCCCGCACGCCTTCTGGGACAAGCTCACCGCTTTCGGCGCGCACGGCATCGGCATTCCCGAGGAATTCGGCGGCCAGGGCGGCACGATCGTCACGCAAGCCCTTTTCGCCCGCGAGCTTGCGCGCACCGCCGCCGGGCTCGGCTGGGTGTGGGGCGTCACCTCGTTCTCGGGCAGCAAGGCGATCCGCTTCTGCGGCGACGAGGTGCAGCAGCAGCGCTTCCTGCCGAAGATCGCGGCGGGCGAGCTGAAGACCGCGATGGCGTTCTCCGAGCCGGGCGGCGGCACCGACCTTCTCGGCGGCATGAAGACCAGGGCCGAGCGCGTCGAGGGCGGCTGGCTCATCAACGGCGAGAAGATCTGGAGCACCTGCGCCAACGTCGCCGACTACCTGTTCCTGATGGCGCGCAGCCGACGCGACGTACAGCGGCGCGCCGACGGCATCTCGATCTTCTTCGTGCCGCGCACGGCGAAGGGCGTCACCGTGACCGAGTTGCCGAAACTCGGGATGCGCTGCGTCGCCTCGTGCAGCGTGCACCTGGAGGACGTGTTCGTGCCCGACGAGCTGCTGCTCGGCGAGGAGGGCAAGGGCTGGTACCAGTCGACACGCACGCTGAACAATGAACGTCTCGTGAACGCGGCCACCTGCCTCGGCATGCTCGACGGCGTGATCGAGGACGCGCTCGCGCACATGCAGGCGCGGCGGGCCTTCGGCAAGACCATCGGCGAATTCCAGATCCTGCAGCACTACCTCGCGGACATGGCGATGTGGCAGATGCAGGGCGAACTGCTCGTCATGCACACGGCGAGGCTGCAGGCCGAGGGGCTGCCCAGCGCCACGGAATCGGGCATGGCGAAGGTGCTCTGCTCGGAGTACGTCAGCAAGGCCGCGGACCTCGGCATCCAGATACTCGGCGGCATGGGCTATTCCGCGGAGACCGACATGCAGCGCTACTGGCGCGATTCGCGGCTGCTGCGCATCGGGCCGATCAGCAACGAGATGGCGCGCAACATGATTGCCGAGAGCATGGGGCTGCCTCGCTCGTTCTGAGCCGGCGGCTGCGTGACGCATGGACGCGACGGCGGACCTCCTGATCGAAGCGACGACGCTCGGCGACCTGCTGCTGCGCGCGGCGCGGCGCTGGCCGTCGCGTAGCGCGCTGCTGTTCGCCGGCGAGCGGCTCGGCTACGAGGCGCTGGCGCAGCGGGCCTGCCTTCGCGCGCGGGCGCTGATGGCGCTCGGCGTGCAACCGGGGGATCACGTCGGCATCCTGTCGCTCAACCTGCCGGAAGTCGTCGAGACGATGTTCGCGTGCGCGCTGAGCGGCGCGGTGGCCGTGATGCTGAACGCGCGCTACCGCGCAGAGGAGCTGCGCTACGTGCTGGCGCATGCCGACCTCGTGCTCCTGTTCACATCGACGCGCTTCGCGCCGCACAGCGATTTCCCGGCCCTGCTGCGCGAGGCGCTGCCGGGGCTGGCCGCAGGCGACGGGACCGGGGCTGGCGGGAGCACGCATGGCATACGCGCCGTGATCGGGCTCGAGCGCGGTGCCGGCAAGGGCCTGCTGTGCGGCGAACGGTTCCTGGCGCGTGCCGGCGAGGTGTCCGCGGATCGCCTCGCACAGCGGAGAAGCCAGGTCGCGCTGCGCGATCCCTGCATCATGATGTACACCTCGGGCACCACGGCCGAACCCAAGGGTTGCCGCCTGTCGCACGAAGCCGTGGTGCGCAGCGCGCTCGGGATGAGCCGCCGCCTGGGCATCCGCGACGACGACGCCATGTGGAATGCGCTGCCGATGTTCCACATGGCCGCGATCCTGCCGCTGCTGGCAATGGTCTGGGCCGGCGGCTCGTTCATCAGCGACACGCACTTCGATGCCGGCCGGGCGCTGCAGGACATCCGGGCCCACGGTGCCACGATTCTCTACCCGGCATTCCCGGCGATCATGGCCGGGTTGCTGGCTCATCCCGACTGCGACGTGCTGCGGCTCGCGCCGGTGCGGCTGGTGAGCAACGTCGCGCCTCCCGACACGCTGCGCGCCAACATGCGGGCATTGCCGCATGCGCTGCATGTCAGCGCCTATGGCATGACGGAGGCCTCCGGCATCTCCTGTCACGGCGGTGCCGACGAGGATGACGAGACGCGTGCCACCGCCTGCGGGCGTCCCTACGAGGGGGTGCAGATGCGGGTCGTGGATCCCGCCAGCGGACGCGAGCTCGGTCCCGGCGAGCGTGGCGAGATGCGCATCCGCGGCTTCTCGCTGTTCGAGGGTTACTACAAGGATCCCGCGCGCACCGCGGAATCCTTCGACGACGCGGGCTGGTTCCGCACCGGGGACCTGTGCTCGATCACCGCCGGCGGCCAGGTGTGCTACCACGGCCGGCTGAAGGACGTCATGAAGATCGGCGGGGAGAACGTCTCGCCGCTCGAGGTCGAATCCTTCCTGGCCACGCATCCGGCGGTGCAGCTGGCGCAGGTGGTCGGGGTGCCCGACGCGCGCTTGCAGGAAGTGGCGGCCGCCTTCGTGCAGCTGCGTCCCGGTGCGTCGCTGACCGCGGCGGAGCTGATCGAATTCTGCCGCGGACGCATCGCCTCGTTCAAGGTGCCGCGCCACGTGCGTTTCGTCGCGCAGTGGCCGATGTCGGCGACGAAGATCCAGCGGCACGTGCTGCGGCAACGTCTGCAGGAGGAACTGGCAGGCGCGGGCGGCTGAGACGGCCTCGCGCGACCGGCTCAGGGATTGGTGAGGACGAGCTTGCCCAGCACCTCGCGCGCCTCGAGGCGACGCAGGGCCTCGGCGCCGAGGCTCATCGGAAGGCACTCCAGCTGCGGCGGCCACAGCGAATGGTCCTCGGCGAGCATCGCGACCAGCCGGCGGTAGATCGCGATCGCGGCCTCGGGAAAGCGCATCGAGTAGCCGCCGAAATTCACCCCGATCAGCGCCGCACCCTTCAGCAGCACGAGGTTTGCCGCGATGGCGGGAATGGTGCCGCTCGCGAATCCCACCACGAGGTGGCGGCCCCCCCAGGCGAGGCTGCGCAGCGCGGCCTCGCTGGCCGCGCCGCCGACCGGATCGATCGTGACGTCGACGCCGCCGTGGCCGGCCGTGATCCCGCGCAGCGCGTCGCGCAGGTCCGTGCTCCCGCAGTCGATCACGTGGTCGGCACCGGTGCGCGCGGCGAACGCCGCCCTGCCGGCGTCTCCGGCGGCGGCGATGACCGTCGCGCCGAGCTTCTTCGCGAGCCGGATCGCGGCGCTGCCGACGCCGCCCGCGGCCCCGAGCACCAGCACGGTTTCGCCCGCGCGCAGCGCGGCCAGGGTCGTCAGCGCGTACCAGGCCGTGCCGTAGACCGAGGGAATGCAGGCGGCGACCTCGAAGGGGAGGCGCGGGTCGCACGGGAATGCGTGTTCGGCGCGTACCGTGGCGTGCTCCGCGAAACCGCCGAAGCCCGGCAGCACGGCCGCGACGCGATCACCGCGTGTGAATCCCCGCACCGCATCGCCCGTCTCGAGGACTTCGCCGGCGATCTCCATGCCCGGCACCAGGGGCAGCGGCGGCCTGATCTGGTAGCGGCCGCGCGTGAGCAGCACGTCGCCAAAATTCACCCCCGCGGCGCGTACCCGCACGCGCAGTTCGTCGGGCGCGAGCGCTGGCGTCGCGACAGCCGTCCAGCGCAACGCCCCGGGACCCTCGAGGGCGGCGCAGAGCAGGGCGTTCACGGGCGCGGGTGCCGGGGCCGGAACTTCGGCACGGTGATCTCCTGCGACCACTGCTCGAAGACGACCTCGACGGCCATCCCGATCGCGGCATCGTCCGGCTCGCAGCCGACGAGGTTGCTCATCATGGTCGGCCCTTCCGCGAGTGCGATCAGTGCGACGATGTAGGGCGTCTCGGCGGCGTAGGCCTGCGAGACGGGACGGCGCACCACGGTGAAACTGCTGACGGTTCCCGTTCCGCCCGCGCGCACCCACGCGAGCGCCTCGCTGTTGCAGTGGCTGCACATCAGGCGCGGGTAGAACTGGTGGCGGCCGCAGTCGCCGCAGCGCTGCAGGCGCAGTTCGCCGCTCCTGCAGCCCTCCCAGAACGGCAGCGTCTCGCGGGTCGGCTGTGGGAAGTTCTTGCCCTCGTGGCCCGTCATCGCGTGCACTCCCGGCCGAGGATGATGGTGGTATGGCTCGACATGATGCCGCCCTGGGCGTGCACCAGCGCGGTCGTCGCGCCGGGGACCTGGCGCGCACCGGCCGCGTGGCGCAGCTGCATGACGGTCTCGGTCAGCGCGAACATCGACCCGGGGTTGCCCGGGTGGCAGTGTGACAGCAGGCCGCCGTGCGTGTTGACCGGCAGCGACCCGCCGGGCCCGATGTGGCCGTCCGCGACGAAGCGTCCAGCCTCGCCCTTGGGGCAAAAACCCAGGTCCTCGAGCTCGATCAGCACCGTGGGCGTGAAGCAGTCGTAGAGCTGCGCCAGGTCCATGTCTGCCGGGCCGAGACCTGCCATCGCGTAGGCGCGCGCGCCCGATTCCCGCGCGGCCGAACAGGTGAGGCTGTGTGCCTGGCTGATGTGCTCGTGTCCGTGTCCCTCGCCGACGCCCAGCAGGTAGACCGGCGCGTGGGGGAAGTCGTGCGCGCGCTCGGCGGACGTCACGACGACGGCGGCGCCGCCGTCGGACACCAGCGAGCAGTCGAGCAGGTGCAGCGGGTCGGCGATCAGGCGCGAATCCAGCACGTCCGCGACCGTGATCGGCGCGCGCATCTGCGCGGCCGGATTCAGCTGCGCGTGCCGGCGGGCCGCGACCGCGACGGCCGCGAGTTGTTCCGGCGTCGTGCCGAACTGCGCCATGTGGGCGCGTGCGATCAGCGCGTAGAAGGCCGGCACCGTCGGGCCGAACGGTGACTCGAACTGCGCGTGCCCGGCCGAGGACTGCGTCTTCATCGCCTGCTCGCGCGTCAATCCGCTGCGCAGGCTGTCGGCCATCGTGATCAGGACCGTCTCGCACATCCCGGTGACGATGGCCGACGCGGCCTGGTGCAGCACCGAGAAGGTCGTGCCGCCGCCGGTGGCCGCGCTGATGCAGACGCGCGGGAATATCTGCAGGTACTCCGCGATGGCCTCCGCATGGTACATATACGGTTCGGCCATCGAGTTGCACGTGATCAGCCCGTCGACCTGCTCCTTGCGGATGCCGGCATCGGCAAGGGCGCGCCGGGCAGCGTCGACGCAGAGCTGTGTCGCACCCATCTCGGGAACCACGCCCACGGCGGTGTCTGCGGCGCCGACCAGCGCGATCGAGCCACGCAGGGGATGCATGATGGAGTCTCCTCTCCGCCTTGATGGAGCCCGTGGAGGCGGGCGAGCCGGACTATATAGCCAAATTGAATAACATTCAATTATTTGCTACCATGCAAGAGGAGTTTGGATCTACGGTCCGCGAGGGAGCGACTTGCGGGTCGAGAGCGGGCGAGGGGCTATCCACAATCTGCGCCTGACGCAGCGTCCCGCGATCGCCGGGGGGACGGTGATGTGCAGGCGGGTTCCCCGCCGCAACGCAAGGGAGAAGCGATGGACGTCAAGACGAAAGCGGCCAGGAAGCCGAGAGCAACGAGGAAGCCACGCGCGGCGAGCCCGGCCAAGGCCGCGCGCAGCGACGCCGCGCCCCGCGGCGACGCGCGACGCAAGACGATCCTGCGCGCGCTGCACGGTTGCGTCATCAGCAAGGGTTATGCGAAGACCACGCTCGCCGATGTCGCCGAGGCCGCGGGGATGTACCCCAGTCACCTGCTGTACTACTTCGACGGCAAGGAGGCGATCCTGGAGCACTACTTCCAGGACGTCGCGGACAAGATCGTCTCGCGCCTGGAGTCGTTGCGCCAGGAGACGCCCGAGCGGCAGATCGAGGCACTGGCCAACCTTTTCTTCACCGGCGAGGGCATCAAGAAGACCGAGATCGGCTTCATGCTCGAGTGCTTCGGTGTGGCCGTCAACGACAGCGTGCTGCGCGAGGAGAAGACGGAGCTCGACCGGCAGTGCAAGGAGTACCTGCGCGAACTCTTCGAGCAGTCGCCGGGCCGCAGCATGCAGAGCGCGCGTGACGGCGCGGAGATCGCCTACGCGATGCTGATCGGCTTGCGCTCGGCCGTCTATTTCGACGAGAGCCTGAG
>CAYXJM010000001.1:0-27184 GCA_964465455.1 uncultured Klebsiella sp. | reverse complement strand
CCTACGCGATGCTGATCGGCTTGCGCTCGGCCGTCTATTTCGACGAGAGCCTGAGTCTGGCCGATGCCTTCAGGCTGTATCACACGGCCGTGCGCAACATGGCCGGCTACGGCGCGACGGCCTGAGCGGGAGCGTTCAGGCCGTCGGGCCTCCGGCCGAGGCGCCGAGGATCTCGTTGAAGCGCTGCGTGTCGAAGTAGAACGGGCGGATTTCCCTGACGCGCCCGTCCTCCAGTCGCCAGATTTCCGCTATCGGCATGCGCAGCGCGGCGCCGTCGGCCTTGCTGCGCGCGTGCATCGTCGCGAGCACGACGACGTGCTCCCCCTCGGCGATCAGGCGCTCTATCTCGACCCGCGTCTCGCGCCACAACAGGAACACCCGCCGCACGAGTGCCTCGAAACCCGCCAGCCCGACGTGGGTGCCGCCAAAGGGCAGGGAATCAGCCTCGGTGATGATCGCGTCGGGTGCGAGTATCGCGGCCATGGAGGCGCGGTCGCCTGCGGCGGCCGCGGCCAGGAACGCACTGACGATTGCCTTGTTGTCCACCGGATTCCCCTGCCGCGGCCGAGCGCGGCGATGATGGGCCAGCGCGCGGCGGCTGCGCAAGCGCCGTGCCCGTGGCGGGCCGGGGCGCGCGCGCTGCGCTTGACACCGGCGGGTGGTCCGGCGCAAAATTTGAATAGTATTCAAATGAGTGTCGCGGCAGCGCTGCTGCGGGAAGGAGTGTTCAGGTGGCGGAAACCGGCATTTCGGCGTTCGGGGCGTACCTGCCGCGGCTGCGGCTGGCACGCACGGCGATCGCACAGGCCCACGCGTGGGCCTTTCCCAATCTCGCGGCCATGGCGAAGGGAGCGCGCGCCTACGGCAGTTTCGACGAGGACAGCATCACGATGGCGGTCGCGGCGGCGCGGGCCGCGCTGCGTCACCTGCCGCCGCGCAGGGCCGTCGGCGAACTGCTGCTCGCCTCGACCACGCTGCCTTTCCTCGACCGCCAGAACGCCGGCGTCGTCGCCGAAGCGCTCGGACTCGGGGGCGACCTGCACGCCGTGGACACTGGCGGTTCGCAGCGCGCCGCGACCGGCGCGCTGATCCACGGCCTGCGCAGCGAAGGCCCCGCGCTGGTGCTCGGCGCCGACCGGCCGCTCTCCAAGCCCGGCAGCACGATGGAAATGCTGGCAGGCGACGGCGCGGCGGCGCTGCTGCTCGGCAGCGAGGACGTCCTCGCGCGCTTCGTCGGTTCGCACTCGGTGGCCTGCGATCTGGTCGATCACTACCGCGGAGCGCAGGCCCGTTACGACTACGTGCTCGAGGAGCGCTGGGTCCGCGAGGAGGGCTATCTGAAGATCGTGCCCCGGGCCGTGGCGGGCTTGCTCGGCAAGACCGGTGTCGCGCCCGCGCAGATCGACCGCTTCGTGCTCGGCGGCCTGCAGGACGGCGCGGCCAGGGCGGTGGCGAAGGCCTGCGGCATAGCCGAGAGCGCGGTGCAGCCGGGTCTGATCGAGAAGTGCGGCTACAGCGGCTGCGCCTACCCGCTGCTGATGCTCTGCGCCGCGCTGGAGGCGGCGGCGCCGGGGGAGCGGATCCTGCTGCTCGGGTTCGGGCAGGGCTGCGACGCGCTGCTGTTCGAGACGACCGGGCGCATCGCCGAAGTGCGCGACTTCCACGGCGTCGGGGCGGCGCTGCAGCAGGGCCGGGCGGACGACAACTACCTGCGCTACCTGGCCTTCAACCGCCTGCTCGACCTGGATCTCGGCATGCGCGAGGAGCGCGACACGCGCACGGCGCAATCGGCGCACTTCCGCGCGCGCGAGGCGATCACCGCCTTCGTCGGCGGGCGCTGCACGGCCTGCGACACGCTGCAGTTCCCGAAGACCCGCTACTGCGTCAATCCCGCCTGCAACCGCGCCGCCACGCAGGTCGCCGAGCCGCTGCGGGAGAAGATCGGCGAGGTGAAGTCCTTCACCGAGGACTGGCTCGCGCTGTCGCGCAATCCGCCGCTGATGTACGGCAACGTGCGCTTCGCCGACAAGGCGGTTCTGATGATGGAGTTCACGGGCTTCGCCCCGGGTGAAATCGCGATCGGGACGCCGGTGCGCATGGAGTTCCGCATCAAGGACTTCGACAGCCTGCGCGGGTTCCACCGCTATTTCTGGAAGGCGGCGCCGGTTCCGGGTGTGGCCTGAGGCGTTTCGCGAGAGAAGGACAGCAGCATGGCAACGGGCATCAAGGACAAGGTGGCGATCATCGGCATGGGCTGCAGCCGCTTCGGCGAACGCTGGGACTGCGGCGCGGACGACCTGATCCTCGAGGCCTATACCGAGTGCCTCGCCGATGCCGGCATCGAGACGCCGCAGATCGAGGCGGCGTGGCTCGGGCTGTGCTACGACGAGCACAGCCTCAGCAAATCGGCGCTCTCGCTGTCGCAGACCCTGCGGCTCGCCAACGTGCCGGTGACGCGGGTGGAGAACCTGTGCGCGACCGGATCCGAGGCGCTGCGCGGCGCGGTCTACGCGGTGGCCGCCGGTGCCTGCGACATCGCGCTCGCGATGGGCGTGGAGAAGCTGAAGGACACCGGCTTCGGCGGCCTGCCGCCGCGCCCGATGGGCACCTTCGAGGACCTGTGGCTGCCGGGCGTGACCGCGCCGGGCTCCTTTGCGCAGATGTGCATCGCCTACGCGCACAACCACGGTGTGCCGCTCGAGACCCTGAAGGACGCGATGGCGCACGTGTCGTGGAAGAGCCACGAGAACGGCGCGCTCAACCCGAAGGCGCACCTGCGCAGCCGCGTGCCGAAGGAGAAGATGCTGAAGGCGCCGATGATAGCCTGGCCGCTCGGGCTCTTCGACTGCTGCGGCGTGAGCGACGGAGCGGCCTGCGCGATCGTTACCACCCCCGAGATCGCCCGCCGCCTCGGCAAGGGTGAGGACCTGGTCACGGTCAAGGCGATGCAGCTCGCGCTGAGCAACGGCGCGGAAATGTTCCACGACACCTGGGACGGCAGCCACGCGGTGACCGCGCGACTGGCCTCCGGACGCGCCTACCGCGAGGCCGGCATCGCGGACCCCGTCGAGGAACTGGACCTCGTCGAGGTGCACGACTGCTTCTCGATCACGGAACTGATCACGATGGAGGATCTCGGCCTCTCGGAGGTCGGCCACGGCTGGCGGGACGTGCTCGACGGCAAGTTCGACCGCGGCGGGAAAGTGCCCTGCAACGTCGACGGCGGGCTGAAGTGCTTCGGACACCCGCTCGGGGCCTCGGGCCTGCGCATGGTCTACGAGATCTACCTGCAGATCCACGGGCGCGCCGGCGAGCGCCAGCTTCCCGCGCCGCGGCTGGGGCTCACGCACAATCTGGGAGGATTCCCCAACCGTAATGTCTGCAGCGTGGCGATCATCGGCCGCCACGACCTGGACCGCTGAGGACCACCGTGAACATCATCAATTTCGAAGCGCTCGAACTGCCGCCCGAAACGGCGGCCCTGCGGCAGGAGGTCCGCGCCTTCCTGCGCGAGGAACTGGCGGGACTGGGCGCGCGGCAGAAGGCGCAGACGTGGACCGGGTTCGATGCGGAGTTCAGCCGGAAGCTCGGTGAACGGGGCTGGATCGGGATGACGTGGCCGCGCGAATACGGCGGCCAGGAGCGCGGCGTGCTGGAGCGCTACGTGCTGCTCGAGGAACTGCTGGCGGCGGGCGCCCCGGTGGCGGCGCACTGGATCGCCGACCGCCAGAGCGGGGCGCTGTTGCTGCGCTACGCCCGCGAGGAGGTGCGCCGGCGCTACCTGCCCGCGATGACGCGCGGCGAGTTGTTCTGCTGCATCGGCATGAGCGAGCCCAACTCCGGTTCCGACCTCGCGTCGATCCGCACGCGCGCGACGCGCGTCGAGGGCGGATGGAAGATCAACGGCTCGAAGCTCTGGACCACGAACGCGGACAGGGCGCAGCTGATGATCGCCCTCGTGCGCACGAGCCGCGAGGAGGACAGCCGGCACGCGGGGCTCAGCCAGTTCATCGTCGAACTGGCGAGCCCGGGCGTCACCGTGCGCCCCGTGGTCGATCACACCGGTGCCGCGCATTTCGGCGAGGTGTTCTTCAACGATGTCTTCGTGCCGGAGGAAATGCTGCTCGGCACCGAAGGCGAGGGCTGGGCACAGGTCAACGCCGAGCTCGCGCTCGAGCGCAGCGGGCCGGAGCGTTACCTGAGCAGCTATCGCCTGCTCGAGGAGCTCGTCGCGGCGGTCGGCCCCGCACCCGAGCCCGAGATCGCCGCGCTGATCGGCACGCTGACGGCGGAGCTCTGGACGCTGCGCCAGATGTCGCTCTCGGTGACCGGGCAGCTGGCGCGGGGCGCGCTGCCCGCGCTGGAGGCGGCGATCGTGAAGGACCTCGGCGCGCGCTTCGAACAGGACATCCCGCCGCTGGTGCAGGCCGCGATCGATCCGGAGCTCGCGGCCGCCGGAGACGGGGCGCTGCAGGACGCGCTCGACTACCTGCTGCGCGCGTCGCCTTCCTTCTCGCTGCGCGGCGGCACGCGTGAAATCCTGCGCGGCATCATTGCCAAGGGGCTCGGACTGCGATGAACGAACAGCAGCGGATGCTGACCGACACGATCGAGCGACTGTTTCCCGACCTGGCGGCGCACGAGCGGGGCCACGGGGCACGCCCCGATTTCGGCGCCGGCTGGGAGCGGGTCCGCGAGCTCGCGCTGTGCGACCTGCTGCTGCCCGAGGGGGCGGGCGGCTTCGGGGGGAGCTGGCAGGACGCGCGCATCCTGATGCACGCCGCCGGAGAACACGCCCTCGCGCTGCCGGTGGCCGAGACGATGCTGGCGCGACAGCTGCTGCAGGACACGGGCATCGCGGTGCCCGAGGCGCCGATCACCCTGGCCGGCTGCAGCGCGGTGCAGGCGCAGGGCTCGGGGCTGCGCGTCGAACTGCGCAACGTCCCGTGGGGCAGCGGCGAGGCCTGCGTGCTCACCGCGTTCGCGCACGAAGGCGCCGAGTACCTCGCGCTTTACGACAGCAGCGCCGCGCGACACTGCCGGCGCCGTGATGGCGTGGGCGCGGAAGCCCGCGCCGACCTCGAGCTCGACGGGTCGGCGCTGGTCGCGTCGTGCCGCCGCGAAAACGCCTGCGACACGCTGCTGATGCGCGGCGCGCTGCTGCGGGCCACGCAGGCGGGCGGCGCGCTGGCCGGCGCGCTCGCGCTGACGACCGCGCACGCGAACGATCGCGTGCAGTTCGGCCGCGCGCTGGCGAAGTTCCAGGTCATCCAGCACCAGCTGGCGCTGCTGGCCGAGGAGACGGCGGCGGTGTCCTGCGCCGCGGGTGCGGCCTGCCTCTCGCTGGACACCGCGGGCGATACGGAACTCGCGATTGCCTGCGCGAAGCTGCGCGCCAACCGTGCGGTGCACCAGGCGACGTCGATCGCGCACCAGTTGCACGGTGCCATCGGCTTCACGCGCGAGCATGCCCTGCACCACTTCACGCAGCGCTTGTGGGCGTGGCGCTCGGAATTCGGCAACGACCGCTACTGGGCGGGCCGGCTCGGGCGCGAGGTGGCGCGCGCCGGCGCGGGGGCGTTGTGGCCCAGGATAACCGGCTGAGGGGGGAAACAGCGATGATTGCGATGCCGGAACTCGGGGATGCGCGACTCTCGCTCGACGACGCCGGGGTCGCGACCCTCGTGCTCGCGCGCGACGACCTGCGCAACGCGCTCACGGGCACGCACCTGATAGCGGACATCGTGAACACCTGCGACTGGATCAACCGCAACCACGCGGTCGGAGCGCTGGTGCTGACGGGGGCAGGCAAGGCCTTTTCCTCCGGCGGCAACGTCGCCGAGATGCGCGAGCGCCGCGGCATGTTCGGTGGCACGCCGATCGAGGTGCAGGACGGCTACCGGCGCGGCATCCAGCGGATGACGCTCGCGATGTACCGCCTCGAGGTGCCCGCCATAGCGGCCGTGAACGGACCGGCGATCGGCGCCGGCCTGGACCTGTGCTGCATGTGCGACATCCGTATCGGCTCGACGCAGGCGAAAGTCGGCTCGACCTTCGTGAACCTCGGCATCATTCCCGGCGACGGCGGCGCGTGGTTCCTGCCGCGGCTGATCGGAATCCAGCGCGCCGCCGAGCTGATGTTCTCCGGCCGCATCGTGTCGGCCGCGGAGGCGCTGGCGCTCGGGCTGTTCATGGAAACGGTGGAGCCGGAGGGCCTGCTCGCGCGGGCGCACGAGCTGGCGGCGCAGTTCGCCGGCAAGCCGCGCGAGGCGCTGCGCATCGCCAAGCGGTTGCTGTGGGCCGGGCAGCGCCTCGAGCTCGGCGATTTCCTCGACTACTGCGCCAGCCAGCAGAGCCTGTGCCACACCAGCGAGCAGCACGCGGCGGCGCTGCAGGCGTTCATGGGCCGCTGACGGGGCCGCGCGGGCTCACAGCGCGTAGGCGCGCACCGCGTTGTCGTGGAACAGGGCGCGCCGCTCGTCGTCGCTGAAGCCCTCCGTGACGCGCTTGAAGGCGTTCCACAGCACGGTGTAGGAGCAGGACACGCGGTCCATCGGAAAGTTGCTCTCGAACATGCAGCGCTGCACGCCGAACAGCTCGATGCAGGCAAGGAAGTAGGGGCGCATGGCCTCGGCGAGGGTCGTCGAGGACGGTGGCTCGGGCAGCTTGTGCCAGCCGAAGCCGGCCATGGTCATCGTGAGCCCGCCCAGTTTCACCATCACGTTCGGCAACTCCGCGAGTGAGCGCATGTGCGCGTGCCAGGCGGCGAAGACTTCCTGCCGGCGTCCCGCGTAGGCACCGATGCCGACCGGCCCCCCGGCATGGTCGAGCACGATGCGCAGCTCCGGCAGTGCACGCGCCATCTCGTGCAGCTCGGGCAGCTGGCTGAAATACATCCACGCGTCGAAGACGAGGCGCGCCTCGGCCACGCAGCGCAGGCCGGCGCGGAAGTCTGCCTGCTGCATCAGCAGCGCCGCCGGCCTGGTGTGAGAGGGGTGCAACTGCGCGCTGTCGTCGCGCGCGGTGCCGAAACGCACGCCGCGAAAGCGCGGACTTGCCGCGCGGTGCGCCGCGAGCACCGGTGCGACGGCAGCGCCGAGGCGCAGGTCCGCGAGTCCCACGATGCCGGCAGCGACGCGCGTCGACGTCGCCTGCGTCGCCTCGGTGAGCTGGTGCACGCGCTCGGTCTCGCCGACCGGGCGCAGCTCCTCGGCGCCTCCGTCGCGGTAGAACATGGCACACTCGACGTGCACCGTGCGCTCGATGCGGTGGCCGCCGCCGGCGTCGGCGAGGAACTCCGCGAGCAGGTAGCGGTTGTCCGGATAGATCCACAGGTGATGGTGCGGATCGCAGATGGGCAATTCCGGATCGAGAGCGGCCTCGGCGCCGCGGGCGAGCCAGTCCGTGCGCGCGTCCATGTCCCGCGGCCCTCAGCCCGGTGCGCTCATGACGAGGCCGGGCATGGGGTTGAAGTAGTGGATCGTGACCGTGCGCTTCGCGATCTTCCACACCCCGTCACGGCGCTCGAGATCGTCGGTGTAGGTGGCGCCGACCATCTGCACGACGTCCTCTACCGAGGCGCCCATGCAGTCGACGTTGCAGACGCTGTGCGCGTGGTCCGCGTCGCTGAACGCGATGCGCAGGTTCGTCGACAGGTGATGCGATTCGCGCCAGAACGGGTAGAGGATCTCGAAGACGGCCTTGCGGATGCCCGCGTGCCCGTGGAAAGTGCCGAAGGGAGGCCCGATCTCCCACACCGCATCCTCGTGCCAGATCGCGACGAAGCGCTCCCAGTCGTGGTTGTCGAAGCCGAGGCAGTAATCGCTCACGAGGTCGCGGATCGCGCTGCGGCTCTCGAGTTCGTCCACGCGCGCCAGCAGCGAGCGGACCAGGTCGTCGGTGTTGCTCATCGGGGATCTCCTCTTCAGTTGTTCGGCGCGCCCGCCGCGATCCAGTCGCGGACCAGCGCGAGGTCGGCCGGCGCCAGCTGCTCGCGCTGGAACGGCATGGGTTCGCCGCTGCCGCCGGCGTCGAGATGGGTGCCGGCGAGCTTGCGGTAGAGATAGCTGCCGTCGGGATCACCGGGCTTGACGCGCGGCAACGCGCTCTGGGTGGAGGGCTGGTTCACCAGCGCCGCCCAGGCATCGGGGTAGAGGCTGAGCTCCGCCTGCGCGGCGCCCGGCATGTGACAGATGACGCAGTGGCTGTTCAGCAGCGGCAGCACCTGCTGGCTGAAACTCGTGTCCGCGGCATGCAGGCCGGGCGCGCAAAGCGCCGGGACCAGACCCGCCAGGAGGAGGCGCCGGATAGCGTGCATAGGCTCAGACCCGCGCGTTCTCGTGGGCGGTGTTGGCCGCGATATAGCCGAAGGTGAGCGAGATCCCCAGCGGATGCCCGGCCCCCCAGTAGGCCCGGCCCGAGGGGCTGGCCACGCAGTTGCCGGTCCCGAACAGCCCTTCGATCGGACGGTCGGCGGTGTCCAGCACCCGCGCGCGCGCATCGATCACCGGTCCGCCGTTGGTGTCGAGCGCGCCGGCGGCGAGGATCGTGGCGTAGTAGGGGCCCTCGTCGCGCAGCGGGTGCATCGTGATGCTGGGCATGGGGTTGGGCGGCCACGGGCTGTCCTTGCGCATCGGCGAGAAGGCCTGGTGCCACTCGCTGTCGTATGCCGCCGCGCCGCGACCGAAGTCCCCGTCCTTGCCGCTGCGCGCAAAGCCGTTGAAGCGTTTCACCGTGTCGGCGAGGTTCTTCGCGAACGCCGCGTCGAGCGTGAAGTCCCCCGTCTTCGCGGCGAGTGTCTGCAGCCGCGCCGCGATGTTCTTGCCGAGATCCTCCAGCGTCGGTGCCGAGAGCACGTAGGGCGCTGCCCCGGGCCTGGCCGGGAGGGGGTAGATTCCCGCGTAGGCCTCCGCCGTGCGCTGGTCGTAGATCATGAACAGCAGCTGGTTCGGATACTCGGCGCGCGTCGGATCGAACGTGCCGTGGATCTCGCCGCGGTCGTTGTAGTTGCGCGTCTCGTTGACGGCGCGCACGCCGTAGCGGTTGACCTGCAGCACCGAGTCGCCCGGCGGGAAGAACACGCCTGCGGCCAGCGCGCGGCTCTGCAGGGCCTCCTCCAGCACCACCTGGCAGCGCCACGCGCCGGCGAGCTGGCCGAGACGGGCCCCGATGGCGCCCGCGATGTCGATGAAGTCTCCGGTCGCGCCGGGCAGGGCGCAGGAACCGTACAGGGAGTTGCGCTGGTAGTTCGCTATCGCGTTGAGGTTGTGCGCGAATCCGCCGGTGCCGAACACCACGCCCTTGCGGGCGCGGATCCGCACGGTCTTGCCGTTGCTGTCGGCTTCCAGGCCGATCACGCGCCCGGCGTCGTTGCGCACCAGCTTCGTGGCGCGGTGACCGAGCAGCACGGGGACGTCGCGGGCCTTCAGCGCCGCGGCCATCTGCTCCATCATGTCGCGCCCGGTGCCGAGCTTGCCGTCGGCGCCGAGCGTGCCGAGGGCGCGGCCGGTCGGGACGCGGTTCTCGGGCACGTTGTCGAGGTAGTCGGTCGCCGAGCGGTCGAGGTGGAACATGCGCCATTCGGCGAGCTTCAGCGCGCCCGAGTCGCGCAGGCTCTCGGTGGCGCGCGCGGCGTTGTCGTAGAAGGCCTCGAGCATCGCGTAGGCGTGCTCGCCGAGCCCCAGCCGCGGCGCTTCGGCCGAATAGAGCTCGGGGTAGGAGTAGCGCGCCATGTAGCGCAGCGCATCTTCCCTGCGGTCGTCGATGCCCTTGGCGCGCAGCGTGAAATTGTTCGGGCACCAGATCACGCCGACGGTCTTGGCCGAGGTCCCGCCGAAGAACGGGAGCTTCTCGAGGAGGATCGCGCTGTCGCCGTTCTGGCGCGCCGTCACCGCGGCTGTCGCGGCGCCGAGCCCGCTGCCCACGGCGACGATGTCCGCCTCGTGGTCCCAGTGCTGCTCGGCGGCACGCGCGGGCCCCGAGGCGAGCGCCCCGGCGCCGAGCGTCAGGGCCGCGCCCTTCAGGATGCGCCGGCGGGATGCGGTATCGGGTCTGCTGGTCATGCTGCGGCTCCTTGCGGTGTGTCGTTGCGTGAATGTCGCGTCCGCGGCCCTAGCGGTAGAGCTGGCGGCAACGGTAGACCATGTCCTTGCGTCCGCGCTTGCCCAGTTGCGCGTCGGCGATAGCGCCGAAGCCCTGGGAAGACGGCGCCTCGAGCCGGGTCCAGTCGGTCGTGCCGGTGCGGTGCGTGATCTTCCACGCGCCGGCGCGCTTCTCGAAGCGGTCGATGTAGCGGCCTCCGACGAAGTAGTCCATCTCGGTGTCGCAGGCCGCGGAGCCCGCGAGCCGGTCGCCGATCGCACGCATGCGGTGATGGGCGGTGAAATAGGTCTCGGCGAAGGCCACGGTGTCGCTCTCGAACTCGATCAGCATCTGGCCGAGCTGGTGGTGCGTGCGCGAGTGGGTGCGCAGCACGTCCATCGCAAAGGCGACGAAATCGAGCGGCGCTCCGGGCTTCGAGGGAAGCGCGGGGTCCGAGGACGGGCCTTCGAAGTAGTGCGCGTGCCGCGATCCGGGATGGAAGACGGAGCGCAGCAGCTTCTCGTCCATGCGGTCGAGGGCGCGTGCATAGGTCGCGATTGCGTCCTCGATGGCGCTCCTGTCGATCAGTCGCTGCAGCGGGTCCTGCGTTGTCATGGGTTTCGGTCTCTCCTGGCCGTGGTGGTGCCCGTCGGCACGGGCGAAAAAAAGGCTTTCCGCGCCCGGCGCGGAAAGCCTGCGTTCGCTGCGCCTGGAGCGCGAGGCTCCAGGGCAGGGGCGAGCGCGCCTTACTCGCCGCCGAACTCGTGCGTGACCTCGATGCCCCACGTGCGCGGCGGGCGAGCCGCGGAGTACGACCAGATCCCCGCCACGTCGTAGCCGATCATGTAGCCGTCCTCCTCGGTCAGGTTGCGCCCGAACAGGCTGAAGCGCGTCTTGCCCCAGTCGTAGTTGATCGAGGCGTCCACGAGGTGCTGCGCGTCGTTGTGCAGTTCCGGCGAGTTGTCGAAGTTCGTCTCGTGCTCGCCGAGGTAGTGGTAGGCCACGCGCGCCCACATCGTGTTGCCGCCGACGTCCCACTCGTAGGTCGCGTCGACGTTGCCGGTCCATTCCGGCGCGCGACGGAAATCGAGTTTGCTGTAGTCCACCAGCGGCGTCGCGGGATCGCCGTCGTCGTCGAACTCGAACTCGTCGTAGGACGCGTCGAGGTAAGCGGCGTTGGCCCGCAGGTACAGGCCGTCCGTCGGCTCGGCCTGCAGCTCGAGTTCCACGCCGCTCATCTCGGCGGTGGACGCGTTGGCGACCACCGTCTTCTGGCCGGTGCCGCTCAGCGTGTCGGGCAGGTGCAGCTCCTCCTGCTTGTCGTCGTACTTCATGTAGAAGACGTCGCCGTTCAGGCGCACCGTGTTGTCGCACCAGGCGGTCTTGAAGCCGACCTCGTAGCTCTCGACGGTCTCCTCGTTGTAGGGCGTGACGGCCTCGCTGTAGGAGTTCACGCGCGTGTTGAAACCGCCGCTGCGGTAGCCGTTCGTCCACGTGGCGTAGAGCATCGCGTCGTCGGTCATCTGGTACTTGATGCCGACCTTGGGCGTGAACTGGTTCCAGTCGTCGTCGGGGTCGCCGTTGAGTCCGGGAGCGAACGCAACGGGCACCCCGGCCTGGGTGGGCACGCTGGTGTCGACCTGGCCGCGAGCCGCCGACTGCTTCTCGTCCTCGGTGTAGCGCCCGCCCAGCGTCAGGGTCCACTTGTCGGTGAAGGCGTAGTCGCCCTCCCAGAACACGGCCCGCGAGTCGACGTCCTGCTTGCCGTACTGCGGAATGTCGAGGATGTCCGGGTTGCCGTCGCCGGTCACGTCGCCCGCGAATCCGATGTAGCTGCGCAGTTCGATGTCGAAACTGGACTTCCAGAAGAACACGCCGCCCACCCAGCTGAACGGGTCGTCGCCGCCGTTCGTGATGCGCAGTTCAACGCTGTCCTGCTCCCAGTTGCCGGGCCGGTCGGTGTGGTACAGCATCTCGGGGGTGCCGTCCCAGTCGGTGAACACGGTCTCGGAGGAATTCCAGTGGCCGTAGACCGCGTCGAAGCGGTAGTCGTCGCTGACGTCCCAGCGCAGCTCGACGATGTGGGTGTCGGTGTTGAAGTTCGCGTCGAAATTCGTATCGATCGCGTCGTCCGGCGAGCTGACGTGCGTCTGCAGGTCGTAGTACTTCGGCGGCCGGATCGCCTTGCTCGCCACCTTGTAGCGGTCGCCCGTGATCGTGGAGTCCTCCGACGGCGCGCAATAGCCGTAGGCGAAGCAGAACAGGTGGCGCGGCTGGCCGTTGTTCAGCAGCGGCGGCGTGTCCTGGTCGGTGTTCTCGTAGTTGTAGGTGTACTCGAGCTCGATCGACTCGGTGGGAGAGAAGAGCAGGTTGGCGCCGAGTTGCTCGTAGTCCTCCTGGCCGATGTCGTGGCCGGTTACCACGTTGTCGTAGTAGCCTTCCTGCTGCTCGCGCTTGGTCGCGGTCAGCTTGGCGGCGAGGGTGTCGGTGATCGGGAAGTTCAGCAGGCCCTCGACGTTGTAGGTGTCGTAGTCGCCGTAGCCGGCGCGGATCTTGCCTCCGAACACGCCGGTCGGCTTGGTGCGCTCGACGTTGATCACGCCGCCGATGGTGTTGCGCCCGAACTGGGTGCCCTGCGGGCCGCGCAGCACCTCGATGCGGCCGATGTCCAGGCTCTTCAGTATGGAACCGGTGTTGGCGCCGATGAACACCTGGTCGATCACGACGCCCACCGCCGGGTCGAAGCTCTTTTCCACGTCGGCGACGCCCACGCCGCGGATGTAGATGGCCGCGACGCCGCCCGGACCCTGCGAGGTGTCGTCGATCACGAGGTTGGGGGCCATGCTCGCGAGGTCCTTCAGGTCGCGCGCGAACGTCCGCTCGATCTCGGTCTGGCTCAGCGCCGTCACCGCGATCGCCACGTCCTGGATGTTCTCCTCGCGTTTGCGAGCGGTCACCGTGATTTCCTCCAGCCCCTCGGCGTTGCCCTGGGCGAGCGCAGCGGGTGCGGTGATGCCGGTGCCCGCGAGCATGATCGCGAGGCTGAGTCGGTTGAGGCCTGCAGTGTGTCGATTCATGGACGTCTCCTTGCCGTGATTTCTGTTTGTGATCGGTAAAAGGGATCCGGGTCGTCGTGAGCGCAGCGCCGTGGGGGCGCGGCGCTGGGTCTCTGGGCGGGTTCAATCCTCCAAAAGTTGAATCTAATTAAAATCAAGAATTGCATGGTCGCTGCGCCGCGTCAAGACGTCCTCAACCGAGCACGGCGCGACCGTTGTTCAGCACGATGGCGTCGCGTTCGAGCACCCGCGAGCGGAACGAGACCACGTCGGCGTCGCGCCAGAACTCGGTCCTGATAGTCTCGCCGGGATAGACCGGCGCCGAGAAGCGCACGCCGAAGCTGCGCAGCACGCCTGGCGCGGCGTCGAAGGCCTGCAGCACGGCGCGTGCCGCGACCCCGAAACTCGCCAGTCCGTGCAGGATCGGCGCGCTGAATCCGGCCCGAGCGGCTACCGCGGGGTCCGCGTGGACCGGGTTGTAGTCGCCGCTGAGGCGGTACAGCAGCGCCGCCTGGGTCGCGGTGCGGATGTCCACGTGGCCGTCGGGCTCGCGACCGGGCAGCGGGTGGGGAGCCGGGGAGAGGTTGCCCGTGCCGCCGGCGCCGCCGTTGCCGCGCGCGATCGCTACCGACCGCTGCGTGCAGAGCAGCTCGCCGCTCGCCTCGTCGTGGAGCAGCCGCTCCATCACGATCAGCACGCCCTTGCCGGGACCCTTGTCGATCACGTCGAGCACGCGGTTGTGCGCGACCGTGCCGCCTTCGGTCGGCAAGGGCCGATGGATCTCGAGGTGCTGCTCTGCGTGCAGCACCCGGACGAAGTCGATGCCGGTGGCGGGATCGCGCATCCAGGGCCCGGGGTGGCCCAGCACGACCGGCATGGTCGGGAACACCTCGAGGCCGTCTTCGTAGACGTAGCGCAGCTCGGCGGGATCGGTGGGCCGGAACCCCAGCCCCAGTCCCAGGGCGTAGAGCATGACGTCGCGCTGCGCATAGGCGTTGCGCACCGGGGGGAAGCGCCAGTCGAGTATCGTCTTGTGATCGAAAGCCACCGCTGCTGCCTCCATGTCGCTTCAGACGGGATCCCAGGTGAACACGTCGGCGGTGCGGTCCAGCGGGTACATCGAGGGCTTGAAGGCAGGGAACACGCGCTGCGTGACGGTTTCGGGCGTCCAGCCGTCCGCGGTGTGGGCCGCGCGGATCGGGCGTGACTGGCTCATCAGGAAGATCTCGTTGTTGCGCACCGCGAAGATCTGGCCCGTCACCTCGCGCGCGGCGTCGGAGAACAACGCCGCGGCGAGCGGCGCGATCTTGTCCGGCGTCATCTGCTTGATCTTCTCGAGCCGCGCCTTCTGCTCCGGCGTCTCGTCGGGCACCGAGCCGAACAGCCGGCTCCAGGCGAACGGCGAGATGCAGTTGGAGCGCACGTTGAACCGCGCCATGTCGAGCGCGATGCTCTTCGACAGCCCCACGACGCCCAGCTTCGCCGCCATGTAGTTGGCCTGCCCCATGTTGCCGATGAGGCCGGACGTCGAGGTCATGTGCACGAGGCAGCCGCCCTGCTGCTCGCGGAAATGCGGCGCGCAGGCGCGGCTCATGTTGAAGGCGCCCTTGAGGTTGACCTTGATCACGAGGTCGAAATCCTCCTCGGTCGCCTTGTGGAAGATCGCGTCGCGCACGATCCCGGCATTGTTCACGACGCCGTCGATGCGCCCGAAGGTGTCAACCGCCGTCTGGATGATCCGGTGCGCCCCGTCCCACTCGGCCACGCTGTCGCAGCTGGCAACGGCCTGCGCGCCCGCGGCCCTGATCTCGGCGACGACCTCGGAGGCGGGCTGGCTGTCGTTGCCCTGGCCGTCGCTGCTGGTGCCGAGGTCGTTGACGACGACGTGCGCGCCGCAATCGGCGAGTTGCAGTGCGATGGCCCGGCCGATGCCGCGGCCTGCGCCGGTTACCACGATCACCTTTCCATCCAGCAGTCTGCTCTTGCTCATCGAGATTCTCCGGGTCGAAGCGTTTGAGGGGTCGGACCGGCGCGCCCGGCGCGAGCGCTTCGCGCTGGCGCGCGGCAGTCGCGCTGCCGGGAACGCGTTTCGCGTTCGCATGGCGCCGGGCAGCAGTGGTTCCGGAGCGGGGGGCGGCGCGTCAGGCGCTGTTATGTGGCGGTGCTTGACGCCGACCCGCGCGGCGTATTGAATAATATTCAAGAGATTTGCATAATGCAACCGGCCTGCCCGCCGACCGCGCCCGCTGTGACGCGACGGCGGCCGGGCGGACCCGATTCAAACGATATAAGGAGGTCTGGACGTGCGACTGCAGGGCAAGGTGGCAGTGATCACGGGGGGTGCCAGCGGCATCGGGGCGGCGACGGTACAGCGCTTCGTGGCCGAAGGGTGCCGGGTTGTCATCGGCGACATCCAACGCGGCCCCGGCGAGCAGTTCACGTCCGGATTCGGCGCAGCCGCCGCGTTCGCGGTCTGCGACGTCACCCAGGAGGACCAGGTCGCTGCGCTGGTCGACCTCGCCGTCAGCCGCTTCGGCGCGCTCGACGTCATGTTCAACTGTGCCGGGATCGTGGGTGCCGTCGGCCCCGTCGACACCACGCCGGCGGCGGAATGGAAAGCCAGCATCGACGTGCTGCTGAACGGCGTTTTCTACGGCATGAAGCACGCGGCGCGCGTGATGAAGCCGCGCGGGAGCGGCAGCATCATCAGCATGGCCAGCACCGCAGGGGTTATGGGGGGGCTCGGGCCCCACGCCTATGCCGCCGCCAAGCACGCCGTGGTCGGCATGACCAAGAACGTCGGCGCCGAACTGTGCCGCTTCGGCATCCGCGTGAATGCGATAGCCGCGGCGAGCATGGCGACGCCGATGGTGGCGAACGTGCTGACCGGCGATCCGGGCGCGATCGAGGAAGCCAAGCGCATCCTCGCGGCGCAGTCGCCGCTGCGCGACCGGCCCGGACTTGCCGAGGACGTCGCCAACGCCGCGCTGTGGCTCGCCAGCGACGAATCGGGATACACCACCGGGCATACCCTGACCACCGACGCCGGGATCACGATCGGCGCCACGACGAGCGGACCGGCCTTCGGCGAGTATGCGCCGATGATCCGCGAGGCCGGTCGCAAGGGTCTCTAGCGGCGTGGCATGCAGGCGCTGCCCCGTTCCCGCGGCAGCCAAGGCGGCAATAAGAGGATAACTGGATGATGGCGCTCTCCCTGCGTTCGATGGTGGCAGCGCTGGCGCTGCCCGTGTTGCTGGCCGGCTGCGGACGGGACGAGGCCCCGGTGCCGGAGCCGGCGAGCACGGCGGTCTCCGATGCGCCCGCACCCTCCGCGCCGGCGGTGGCCGGGCAGGGCGTCTACGCGCTGCACTGCATGCAATGCCACGAGGGCCAGGTGACGCGTGCCCCGCACCGCACCATCATCGGCCTGATGGCGCCACACCGGGTGGTCGCGGCGCTGGAGTCCGGCGCGATGCAGGAGCAGGGCGCGAAGCTCTCGCCGGAGGAGCGGCGCGCGGTCGCCGAATACGTCACGGGTCGCCCCTTCGCGGAACCGGTGGCGCTGGCCGCGGAGATGCGCTGCGCCGCCGGCAGCAGCAAGTTCGACTTCGCCGCGCCGCCCGATGCGCTCGGCTGGGGCGTCGATCGCGGCAACAGCCATTTCTACCCGCAGCAGGTGGCGGGCTTCGCGCGCGCCGAGGTGCCGAAGCTCGCACTGAAGTGGAGCTTCGCGTTTCCGGACGCGATCCGCGCGCGCTCGCAGCCGGTGACCGGCGGCGGCGCGCTGTTCATGGGCAGCCATGACGGCACGGTTTACGCGCTCGATGCGCGCAGCGGCTGCGTGCGCTGGACCTTCAAGGCCGCCGCCGAGGTGCGCACCGGCATCCTGCTCGACGGCTGGACGGCAGGTGACGCCGGCGCGCGACCGGGGGTGTATTTCGGCGACCTGACGGGCAACGTCTACGCGCTGGACGCGCAGAGCGGCGAGTTGCGCTGGCGTGATCGTCCCGACGATCACCACAGCCTCACGATCACCGCGTCCCCGGTGCGCTTCGAGGACCGGCTCTACGTGGCGCTGTCCTCCCTCGAAGTGACCGCGGCGGCCGATCCCGCGTACGCGTGCTGCACCTTCCGTGGCGGCGTTGCTGCCTACGACGCAGCCACGGGCAAGCGGCTGTGGACCGCTCACACCATCGCGGAGACGCCGGCACAGGTCGACGTGAACGCGCACGGCACCCCGCGCATCGCGCCCTCCGGGGCGCCGGTGTGGGGCACCCCGGTGGTCGATGCCAAGCGCCGCCGACTCTATGTCGGCACCGGCGAGAACTATTCCTCGCCGGCGAACGAACGCAGCGACGCGATCATAGCGTTCGATATCGACAGCGGCTCCACGGCATGGGCGTGGCAGGCAACGGCGGGCGACGCCTGGAACATGGGCTGCGAGGCGGTCGATCGCACCAACTGTCCGCCGGAGGACGGCCCGGACTTCGATTTCGGTGCGGCGCCGATGCTGGTGACGACATCGGCCGGCAAGGACATCCTCGTGGCCGGGCAGAAATCCGGGGAGGTGCACGCGCTCGATCCCGACACGGGGGCAGTGCTGTGGCAGCGCAAGCTGGGGCGCGGCGGAATCCAGGGCGGCGTGCACTTCGGCATGAGTGCCGAGGGCGACACGGTCTTCGTGCCGATCTCGGACTATTTCGGCGGGCCGCGCTGGCCCGGCGAAGCGAAGCCCGGCCTGTACGCGCTCGACGCCGGCAGCGGCCAGCTGCGCTGGAGCCAGCCCGCGCCGGATGTGTGCGCGGGACGCGAGTTCTGCAGCCCGGGCATATCGGGCGCGATCGCCTCGATTCCTGGCGCGGTGTTCGCGGGCTCGATGGACGGGTGGCTGCGGGCGCACGACAGCGCGAGCGGCGAGGTGATCTGGTCCTTCGACACGGCGCGCGAGTTCCAGGCGCTCGGCGGGGTGCCGGCGAGAGGCGGCTCGCTCGGCGGCGGCGCCGCCCCGGTGTTCAAGGACGGCATGATGTACGTGATGTCCGGTTACGGCATCTACGGGCACATGCCGGGCAATGTCTTGCTCGCGTTCGCGATCGAATGACCTTCACGGGAGACAGGGAACATGGACACCGCCGCCAAGCTCGAGATACACGAACTGCTTTCCCGCGCCGCGTACGCGCTCGACGAGCAGGACCTCGACATGCTGGGAGCCTGCTTCGCCGCCGACGCGGAGTTCCACATGCAGATTGCCGGCCAGCCGCCGATCGCGCCGTTCCTCGGCCACGACGCGATCATGGGGCTGATGCGCAACTCCATCGCCGCGCAGACGGACAAGCGCCGGCACGTGGTCTCCAATATCTTCTTCGCATCGGGCGGCGAGGCCGAGGCAGAGGTGGTGTCGAACCTGACGCTGTTCGGGACCGAGAACGGCGCGATACGGCTGATCTCCACGGCGCTGTACCGCGATCGCGTCGTGCGCAGGGACGGTCGCTGGGTGCTCGCGACGCGCCGCATCGAGCTGGACCTGCCTTACTGAGGCCTGAAGCCACATGAACATCGGCCAGATACCCGCCAAGCACGCCGCGCTCGCACCGGGTCGCACGGCGATCATCGACGTGCCCAACGGGCGCCGCATCGGGTTCGGCGAACTCGACGCGCGGGTGCGGCGCCTGGCCAACGGGCTCAGCGCGCTGCCCGGTGTCGGTCGCGGTGCGCGCATCGCCATCCTGGCGAAGAACTGCATCGAGTACCTGGAGCTGTTCTACGCCTGCGGCCGCGCGGGACTGGTGGCGCAACCGCTGAACTGGCGCCTCGCCGTGCCGGAGATGGCCCGCATCCTGCGCGAGGGAGAGCCGGCGGCGCTGCTGTCCTCGGCCGATTTCCGTGCCGAGCGCGAGGCGCTGCAGCGCGAGCTGGACCTGCCGCACTGGTTCGAGTTCGGCGCCGCATCCGACGGCAGCTACGAGGCCCTGCTCGGCGCGGCGAGCGACGCGGAACCGGCGCTCAGCGACTCGGTCGGCGGCGACGATCCGCTGCTGATCCTGTACACCGGCGGCACCACCGGGGAGTCCAAGGGCGCGCTGCATTCGCACCGCAGCATCTACATGGGCATGCTGAACCAGACGGTCGCCGAGCGCATCGTGCCGTCCGACGTGTACATGCTCACCGGGCAGATGTTCCACATTCCGGTCGCGCTGGCCATGAACTACATGGCCCACGGCTGTCCCCTGGTGCTCGTCAACTTCGAGGCGCGCCAGGCGCTGGAATTGATCCAGGAGGAGCAAGTCTCGGCCTTCCTCGGCATCACCACGATGCTGAACTGGATGATGGCGGTGGAAAACTTCGGGTCCTTCGACCTGCGCAGCCTGCGCAACATCCAGTATGGCGGCGGGCCTATGCCGGTCTCGGTGGTGAAATCCGCGCTGGAGATGTTTCCCTGCACGCTGATCCAGGGCTACGGGCAGACCGAGGGCATGACCATGACGTTCCTGTCGCAGGAGGATCACGCCGAGGCCGTGCGCGGCATCCGCCCCGAGCGGCTGCGCAGCTGCGGTCGCGAGGGATTCGTGACCAGCGTGCGCGTGGTCGACCCGGGTGGCCGGCCGGTATCGCGGGACGGGCAGAGCTCCGGCGAGATCATCGTGCGCTCGGACGCGAACATGCTCGGCTACTGGCGCCGTCCCGACCTCACGGCCCAGACGATCCGCGACGGCTGGATGTGGACCGGCGACATCGCGACGTGGGACGAGTCGGGCTACGTCTACATCGTGGATCGCGCCAAGGACATGATCATCTCCGGCGGCGAGAACATCTACTCGACACAGGTCGAGAACGCGATCCATCGCCACCCCGCCGTGCTGGAGTGCGCGGTGATCGGCATTCCCGACGCCGAATGGGGCGAGGTCGTGAAGGCCGTGGTGGTGCTGAAGCCGGGGATGCACGCGAGCGAGCGCGAGATCATCGACGAGGCGCGCCGGCACCTCGCGTCGTACCAGAAGCCGAAGTCGGTTGCGTTCGTCGACAGCCTGCCCAAGGCGCCGACCGGCAAGATTCTCAAGCGCGAACTGCGCAAGCTGTATGCAGGGGAGTGAACGATGGGCAGCCTGCTGACGCCGGAACTGCTGGCCAACATCGGGCGCAAGGCGCCGCCGCAGCTCGAACTGGTGACGCGCAAGGACATCCGCAAGTACGCGATCGCCACCGGGCAGCGGCTGCGCAAGTACCTCGACGGCGACGAGGCGCCGCCGATGTTCTACCTCGCGCTGTTCTGGCCCGTGCCGGAACCGGAGCAGCTGAGCCCCGACGGCGTGGCGATCGACGCGCTGCTGCCCGAATTTCCCCTGAAGCGCGCGATGGCGGGTGGGTTGAAGATCGCCTATCACCGCACGATACGTCCCGGAGACGTGCTGCTCGCCAGCCGCACGCTGACGAACATCTGGCAGAAGGAAGGATCCTCCGGACCGCTGATCTTCTACGAGATCGTGATGACGGTCGAGAACGAGCGCGGCGAGCCCGTGGTGACCGAAACGACGACGAGGATCCTGCGATGAGCGAGATGGCCCGGCCGGACATCGACACGCTGGCGGCGGGACAGGCGCTGCCCACGCGCGAATTCCGGCCCGACACGATCCAGCTGTTCCTCTACAACGCTGCGCTGTGGAACGCGCACAAGATCCATTTCGACTACCCGTATGCGCGCGACGTCGAGGGCTATCCCGGCCTGGTGATGGCCGGGCCGCTGCTCGGCGACTGGCTGCACCAGTGCGTGGTCGAGTGGCTGGGCGAGCACGGCAGTCTGGTCGAGATCGAGTACTCGAACCGGCGCGCGGCGTTCATCGGCGACACGCTGCGCTCGACCGGCAGGATACTTGCAGTCGATCGCGAGCGCGCGCAAGTGAGCATCGAGGTGGCGATTCTGAACCAGAACGACGAGGTGCTGGCGCCGGGAACGGCCGTGGCCTCGCTGCGTCGCGACTGAGGCGGGCGGCGAGTGCCGTATCGCACCGGCAACACGAGGAGGATCTCATGAAGTTCGACTACGAGACGGGCATCGTGGTGAATCCGGCTGCACCGGCCGGTTCGCTCGAGGCCAAGCAGCCGTACATCGACAACGGGACCGGCAGCTACGACAAGTCGCGCTATTTCACGCGCGAGTTCATGCAGCGCGAGTGGCAGCAGTTGTGGCCGCGCGTGTGGCTGATCGCGGGCGTCAGCTCGGACATCCCGCAGGTCGGCGACTACTTCCTGTTCGACATCGGTGACGAATCGATCATCGTGGTGCGCACGGAGACGGGGGTGCGGGCCTACTACAACGTCTGCAGCCATCGCGGCAGTCGCCTGGTTCGTGCCGAGCGGGGCAGCCGCATGCGCTTCATCTGCCCGTTCCATTCGTGGAAGTTCGACCTGCAGGGCAAGCTGAGCGCGATCACCGATCGCGAGACCTTCCGCGAGGAGGTCGTGTGCCACGAGCCGGGACTGGTCGCGCTGGCCTGCGAGGAGCACGCGGGCCTGGTTTTCGTCTCGATGCGCGAGGACCCGCCGCCGCTCTCGGAATACATCGGCCTGCCCGAGGGCTACCTCGAGGGCTACCGCATCGAGCGCATGAAGGTCGTGCGGCACGTGCGCACGGAGTGGGCGGCGAACTGGAAGGTCGGCATCGAGGCCTTCTACGAGACCTATCACCTGCACGCGGTGCATCCCGAGACGCGATGGGTGATGGCGGATCTCAAGGTCCAGTGCGACCTCTATCCGAACGGGGCCAGCCGCATGATCGTGCCGATCGGGCAGATGACGCCGCGCATCGCCGACCAGGACAGCATGAACGACGGGCTGCGTGCGATGCTGGCCGATGTCGGCATCGATCCGGAGGGCTTCGCGGGGGGGGCGCGCGAGGTGCGGGCGGCGGTCCAGCGGGCCAAGCGCCAGCGCGCGGCGGCACTCGGGCTGGATTACTCGGGCTTCGTGGACGGGCAGCTGACGGACAGCTGGGCGACCGGCATCTTCCCGAACGTGCAGATCGGCTGTCATCCGGAGGGCGTGTTCCTGATGCGCTTCCTGCCGCATCCCACCGATCCGGAGCGCTTCTACTACGACACGATGACGCTGATCGCGCCGGTCGAGCATCCGGACTACAAGGTGCCCGACTGGATGGGACTGCCCGAGGGCACCGACACCAGCGGTCGCACGCGTCCGGCCTGCGAGCACTTCGGCATCGGCGAGGACGGCAACCTCGGGCTGGTGCTGAGCCAGGATTCGGAGCTGCTGCCGGTGGTGCAGAAGGGCATGCGCTCGCGCGCTTTCCGCCACCAGCTCTGGGGCGAGCAGGAGCAGCGGCTGCGGCATTTCCACGCCGAGCTGGAGCGTTATCTCGCGGGCGAGAAATAGCACCGCGCGCGACAGCCGCACGGGGAGGGCAAAGCCATGGCTTTTTCCGCGTCGATTCGTCGCGCACGCGCCGGCGCCGCGTCGCGGCTGGCGCTGGCCCTCGCTGCGTGCCTGGCAGGGGCCGCGCTCGCGGCGGAGCGCGCGAGCTACTCGCCCGCCGTCGCGGACGACTTTCCCGAGTTGCTGTTGTGGGGTGACACCCACCTGCACACCAGCATGTCCCCGGACGCCGCGAGCCTCGGCAACCGCCGCGTGACGCCCGAAGTGGCCTACCGCTTCGCGCGCGGCGAGGTGGTGCGCGGCATGAACGGGATGCCGCTGAAGCTCGGCACGCCGCTCGATTTCCTCGTGGTCGCCGACCACTCCGAGTACCTCGGGCTGTTCCCGCGGCTGGCCACGAAGGACCCGGACCTGCTGGCCACCGAGGTCGGCAGGCGCTGGGCCTCGTTCCTCGGCGAGGGCGGGGAGGTCACGCCCGAGTTCATCGAGGACTACGTGCACGTGCTGCAGGGCGAGGGTGACGCGATCGGCAGCGAGGCTTTCAAGCGCTCGGTGTGGGCGGAGGTAATCGCCAACGCCGAGCGCTTCAACGATCCGGGCCGGTTCACGGCGCTGATCGGCTACGAGTGGAGCTCGATGCCGGGTGGCGACAACCTGCACCGCGTCGTGATCTTCGGCGACGGGGCGGACAAGGCGGGCGCGGTGGTGCCGTTTTCCTCGAACGACAGCGCCGATCCCGAGGCGCTGTGGCGCTACCTGGCCGACTACGAGGCGAAAACGGGCGGGCGGGCGCTCGCCATTCCGCACAACAGCAACACCAGCGGCGGGCGGATGTTCGCCACCGCGGACTTCGCCGGGCGGCCCTTCGACCGGGACTACGCCGAGCGGCGCCAGCGCTGGGAGCCGGTGGTCGAGGTCACGCAGTACAAGGGCGACTCCGAGACCCATCCGCTGCTGTCGCCCGAGGACGAGTTCGCGGACTACGAGACCTGGGACCTCGCGAACCTCGGTTCCAGCGTGATGCAGACCGACGCGATGCAGCCCTACCAGTACGCACGGTCCGCGCTGAAGCTCGGGCTGCAGCAGCAGGCGCGCCTCGGCGTCAATCCGTTCCGCTTCGGCATGATCGGCAGCACGGACTCGCACACGGGCTTCGCGACGGCCGAGGAGGACAATTTCTGGGGCAAGATGAGCCGTTCCGAGCCGTCGCCGACGCGCTGGTCGCAGCCGCTGCTGCGCCACCAGGGGCGACCGGAGTTCGAGATCCCCGAGTGGAAGATGGCCGCCTCCGGCTACGCCGCCGTCTGGGCGCGAGAGAACACGCGCGCGGCGATCTTCGAGGCGTTCCAGCGGCGCGAAGTCTACGCCACGACGGGGACGCGCATACGCCTGCGGCTCTTCGCCGGGCGCGGGTTCGCGCCGGCCGACGTCTACCGCCCGAACCTGGCGCGAGTCGGCTACGCGCGCGGCGTGCCGATGGGCGGCGTGCTCGGACGGGGCGATGCCAGCGCGCCGGCGTTCCTCGTCCATGCCGCGCGGGATCCGCGCGGCGCCAACCTCGATCGCGTGCAGATCGTCAAGGGCTGGCTCGCGCGTGACGGCGCGCTGCACGAGCGCGTCTATGACATCGCCGTATCCGATGGGCGCCGCATAGGGCCGGACGGGCGCGTGGAGCGGGCGGTCGCCTCGACGGTGGACGCGGCGAGCGCGAGCTACACCAACACGTCCGGTGCGCCGGAACTGCTGGCGTACTGGCAGGACCCCGATTTCGACGCCAGCGCGCCGGCGTTCTGGTACGTGCGCGTGCTCGAGATACCCACGCCGCGCTGGACCGCATACGACCGCGCCTATTTCGGCGTCGAGATGGATGCCAGGGTACCGCTGGTGCACCAGGAGCGGGCCTACTCGTCGCCCGTGTGGTACGTGCCCTGAGCACCGCATTGCGCCAGTGAAATATTAAATAATATTCAAAGAAATATCCAAGCGGCGCGGATTCGCGTATATGCTCATGCGCATCGGCCGCGCAGATCGCGCCCGGTGGCAGACGAAGAAGACGAAGGGCGGGCCGTCGGCACGCGCGGCGGCGCCGGGGAACAAGATAATTATTCCATGCGCCGAGGAGGCACCCATGAGTACTTTGCGACACCATCTCCTGAAGCAGCGCCCGCTCGCGCTGGCTATCGTCGCCGGCATGCTGGCGGTCGATGCCGCGGCGCAGGCGCAGCAGGAAGGGCAGAAATCCGACCTCGCGATCGAGGAAATCACCGTCAGCGCCACCCGGCGCGGAGACACCAACATCATGACCACGCCGGTGGCCGTCACGGCCATCAGCGGCGAGGAGAACGAGACTTTCGCTCCGCGCGACCTCAACGAGATCGCGTTCTCGGTGCCGAGCCTCTCGATGGGCACCGTGTCGGCCTTCCGCTCGGCGTCGTTCGCGATGCGCGGCGTGGCCGAGACCACCATCATCCTCTACAAGGAGCCGCCGGTCGGCGTGACGATCGACGACTTCGTCGTGCCGCACGTGCAGACGCAGGATCTCGACATGTTCGACATCCAGCAGATCGAGGTGTTGCGCGGTCCGCAGGGCACGCTGTTCGGCAAGAACACCACGGCCGGCGTGATCAACGTCAAGACCAAGCGTCCGCTGATGGACGAGCGCTCGGTCGATCTGCGCATGGAGGTCGGCGACTTCGGCACCATGAAGGAGCAGGCCGCGCTGAACATCCCGCTGGTCGAGGACAAGCTGGCGTTCCGCTTCTCCGGCATGAAGCTCGACTCCGACGGCTACTACGAGAACGGGGCGAGCTACGGCCCGCTCGCCCCGGAGCCGATCCTGCCGCCCAGCGCGGCCGGCACCAGCGTGGCCGGTGACGGCGACGATGCCGGCGGCGACGACCTCTTCAGCTCGCGCACCAAGCTGCTGTGGACGCCGAACCAGGACTTCAGTGCCCTGTTCCAGTACGAATACAGCAGGGACGACGGCGATACGCCGCCGATCGTGAACGAGTCGGCGGCCGACTCGGTCTTCACGGCGTGGGGCTACACGGCGCCGAAAGGCGATCCGCTGAAGCACGCGGGCATCACGTACCGCGACGACCTGCTCATGAAGATGAGCAAGGGCCACCGTGTCGACATCGACGGTTATTACCTGAACCTGGACTGGGACGTCGGCGACTACTCGCTGCACTCGGTGACCGGGTACCGGGAGCAGGAGTCGCGCCTGCCCAACACCTACACCGGCGTGCCTGGCCCGATATCGCTGTTCGACGCCACGCGCGACGACAACCGCGAGACCTTCCAGCAGGAGGTCCGCGTGGTGTCCAACTACGACGGGCCGTTCAACTTCGTGGCGGGCGCCTTCTACCAGACCAACGACGACACGTTCTGCGTGCTGCAGATCGTGGGCTTCCTCGATTTCTTCGGGCTCGGCACGCCGGACGGCTTCTTCAACAACAATCCGCTGATCCTCTGCAACCAGCAGGATGCGACCGCTTACGCGACGTTCGTCGACGGCACCTATGATTTCAGCGACAAGTGGCACCTCTCGGCGGGCCTGCGCTTCAACAACGAGGAGAAGGAGTGGACCGGGCGCCCGCGGCGCAACATCGACGCGATCGACGACGGCGAGTTCAACGGCAGCATCGGCATCTACGACATCAGCGAGCCGCTCGACCTCGCGAAGTGGGGCAAGTACCCCTCCGGTGTGGTCGAGGACGACCATTCGTGGTCCGATCCGACCTACCGCGTGACGCTGGCGTACGACATCTCCGACGACTGGTTCGGCTATGTCGGCTATGCGCGCGGCTTCCGCAGCGGCGGCTACAACGACCAGGTCGGCACCACGCTGGATCCGCTGACGCCGATCGCGACCGCGCCGGTCGACCCGGAAACCGCCGACTCCTACGAGATCGGCATCAAGGGTGACATGTTCGAGGGGCGGGCGAACGTCGCGCTGACCGGATACTGGGTGGTCTACGAGGACGCCCAGCGGACCTTCAACGTCAGCTTCCCCGGCGGCCAGCAGGAGACGCTGTTCTTCAACGCGGCGGAAATGGAAGTCACCGGCCTGGAATTCGAGAGCACCTTGCGCGCGACCGAGAACCTCACCTTCCGCGCCAACGCCGCCTGGATGGACGCGCAGTTCAACGAGTTCGAGGCCGACACGAACTACGACGGCATCCCGGACGTGGACCTGAGCAACAAGGAGCCGACGCGGGCGCCGGAGTGGATGGCGGGCGCCGAGGCCGAGTACGTCTATCCGCTCGGCGACTACGGGGATATCTCGGCGAACCTGCGCGTGTCCTACGAGGACGAGTCGATCTACAGCTACTCGGACATCGCCGAAAAGTACGACACGACGCTCGATCCGAAGACGCTGTGGGACGCGGCGATCGGCTTCACCAGCGCCAACGACAAGTACTTCGTGCGCGCGGTGGGCAAGAACCTGACCGACCAGCGCTACCGCACCGGCGTGCTCGCGGTTGCCACGATCTGGACCATGTCGGCCTATGGTCCGCCGCGCTACTACGGTCTCGAGTTCGGCGCCAAGTTCGACTTCTGACCGCACGCCGCAGGCGAGCGAAAGGCGGGTCCCGCGAGGGGCCCGCCTTTTTTTCGCGCCGTTCCAGGGCGCGCGCCGTCCTGCATGGCACAGGCATTGC